>JAEEGW010000290.1 GCA_016280525.1 Clostridiales bacterium | reverse complement strand
TATACGGCATCCCCGCCGCTTCTATGCCTATATGCACGGTTTTAAGCTGTTTTATAACGTCCTTTGCCCTGCCTAAGAAATGGCCCGGCTTCGGCGCTTCTATCGCGACCGTGAGGTCGGATATGACGCAGTTTTCGCCTCTGCCGCTGTCGCCGTTCAAGCCGCTGTTTATATCGACCGATACGACGTACGCGCCGCTTTCGTTTATCTTTTTTATCGCCTCCGCTTCGGCGCCGGACGGGACGCCGTGAAAGCCGGTGCCGAAAACGCAGTCGACTATAACTTTTTCGGTAAAAGCCTGATCTGTGTAAGAAACGACGCGGACGCCTTTTTCAATACATTTATTCAAATAAAACCCAGCCGTGTCCGTCGTTTTATCGGACGTATTGTAAACCGTAACGGACTTTCCGGCCTCGTGAAGCAGGTCTGCAATTACGTAACCGTCGCCGCCGTTGTTACCTCTGCCGCAGACTGCGGCGTAACTTTCCGCGTCCGGCAGAAGCTCAAAAACCGCGCGGCCCGCGCGGTACATAAGCTCTTTTTCGGGTATTTTCTCCGACGTTTTTTCATCGGACTGTCTCATAAGCGAGACGGAAAACACATCAGTCATTTAACAACTCCGTTAACACTCTGCCGTCCACGTCCTTCATTTCCGCACCTAATATGCGCGCAAACGTGGGCGCCTCGTCCACTATATCGCATCTTTGCAGCTCCGCGCCGGGCTTGAAATCCGGACCTTTTGCGTAAAACACCGGCTGCGGACCTTTGTCCGGCATATAGCCGTGCGTCGCTCTGCCCAATCGGTAATCCTCGCGCGAAAACTGCGCCGTAAGCGGTCTTTCGATCCCTTCCGAAAACGACGTGTAGCCGTCCGTTTCAAGTACGAAATCAAACTCGCCGCCCAAGCGGTATTTTTCCCTTGCTTCTTTTTCCGGTATTACGTCGGATATGCCGTAGATGCCCTCGTCCTTCAGGTGATTCAGATACGTATAAACGTCATCGTATCTGTCTTTATCGTAAACGTAGCAGTAAGACACCATGCCGCCGGAGCGTATGTACGCTTTAAGATCCGTTATTTTGCCGTCCTCCACCGTCATAAATCCGGCGTCGCGCAAAAGAACGTTTAATTTTATACTGCGCTTTATCTCAAGTTGTCCGTGGTCGGAGATGAGCACGACGTTCGTCTCATCAAGCACGCCCGCGTCCTCCGCGGCGCGGCAGAGCTGACCGAGCCATTCGTCCGTTTCACGCACGCCGCCGTCTACCACGCTGTTGAAAAGCCCGTTATGGTGCCTGTACGCGTCTATATTCGCCGGGTGAAGCATGATAAGATCCGGGCGGTATTCCCGTATTATATCCGCGGCGCAGTCTATAACGAATTTGTCCGCGGTGGGGTGCTGGCGTTCCGTATATTTATCCGCGTATCTGTCTACTATTTTCATTATTTCGGGCGAAGTTCCGGAACGTCTGAAAGCGGAGCGTCTGTCGTCCCCTTCTCCCTGCGACCAGTATTCGTCTATCAGATAGTCTATATCCGGGTGGTTGCCGGTAGACGGCCAGAAAACGCCGGCTGTAGTCCTGCCCGCCTCTTTCGCACAGGAGAAAATATCCTTTGCTTTTACGCTTTCGTGAAACCAGCACCACGGACGCGCGACGGGTTCCGGGTAGAAAATATCGTTTCCCGTAACGCCGTGCCTGTCGGGATAAACGCCTGTGGCTATGCTCGCGTGCGCGGGATAAGTAATAGTCGGATAACAGGTCTTTACCGTTTTTACGCACGCACCGCCGGACAGATATTTTTGAAAGTTCGGCAGCGTTTTGAAAAGCTCCATATCGTCCGATACGAGCGCGTCTGCGGAAAATACGATCAGCTTGCTTTTTTTCATAAAGTACCTTTATACATTTTATTCAAGAATACGGGTCTGCTGTCGTTTTTGTGCATACGTATGCCCGGGCTGCCGTGGTCGGATTCCGTGTTTATATACTCGATGCTCTGTGGCAGAGTTTTGAAAAGCTCGTGTTTCGTGCTTAAATTCAAGCCCTGCGTCTCGCTTATCTGCTTTGCGCTGCACAGCATATAAACGCCAAGACCTATATCACCGCCGCAGCAGTAGCCTACCGGCGCGCCGTCTATATACGTCACCGTACCGGAAAGCGACAGCGCTTCGTAATTGTCAAGCGCTTTCTTTGCGCCTTCCGCGTCGCCCTCTCCGGCTTTAGGCGTCCATTGTTTTAAGATCTTATACGCTTCGTCTATATTATCCGCCGTAATCGGCACGTTTTTTACGTCGTTTTCGCGGTAAAAGCGCGAGAGCTTGGCTCGCACTTTCTGGAATTTATGCCCTTCAAGGCTCGCCTGCTCGGATCGGCTGTATACGTATTCAGACCTGTCCGGGTCTTCTTCACAGTCAAAGCCGGCTTTGACCGATTTGATGAAAGAAACGTCTTCTTCCCGCAGCATATAAACGTTTGCGCCGGGATGATCTGTAATAAATTTACGTTTATACTCGTCCGATCCGACCGGGAACAGAAAGCGCCCGGCGTTGTCCTCGGCGTAAAAACCGTCTTCGTCAACAGTCACCTTATAGCCTTCGCTCTGTCCGTATATGAAAAGCGACAGAAAACTGTGTGAGGCGGATGTGTGGCCGTATTTTTTGCGTATATTATCTATTTTTTCTTTATCTGTTAGATTCATAATTTCAAAAGCAGCTCGTACGCGTCGCCTAAAAACGCTTTCATTTCGTCCGACGAAAGCTGTCTGTGCGCGAGAGTTGCAAGCGAGTAGATGTGTTTGCAAAGAGCCTTCGCCTCGTCTTTTTTGTCTGCCGAAACAAGCTCCTCCGCCTTTTTGTATAAAGCGGACGACGTGTTTACAACGAGCTTTACCTTGCCGGGCATATCTTCGCCTTCGCCCATGCGGTAGAACTTCATAAGATCGGAAAAACGTCTGCCCTGCTCGTCCTCGTTCAATATCGCCGGCGTTTTTTCGTCTTT
>JAEEGW010000289.1 GCA_016280525.1 Clostridiales bacterium | reverse complement strand
GAGGACGTCTGCGAAGAAGGCGTATGGCAGAAATACTTTAAGGTAAGACCCGAGCCGTTCACAAGAGAAGAACAAAGAGCGTATCTCGACACCATGGACGGCGTTGCGCTCGGCTCCGACGCGTTCTTCCCGTTTGACGACAACATAAAACGCGCCAAAAAGAGCGGCGTAAAATACATAGCGGAACCCGGCGGCTCCATACGCGACGATCTCGTTATCGAAAGATGCAACGAGTACGGCATGGTCATGGCGTTTACGGGAATGAGACTGTTCCATCATTAAAATAAGGATCGTAGGGGAGGGGTCTCCCCTCCCGCATAATTATATAATGGAATTTGATAAAGATATCCATATTGAATCCGTCTGCAAAAACGACGCGGATTTCCTGTATGGACTGATGAATATTCCGTCGGTTATGCAGGTTTTGAACGAGATGCCGACAAAGCGTCACGATTGGGTCGACGCCGTGAACGCGTGGCTTTCGGATGACGACGAGGAAGATCATATCGTATTTTTCAAAAACACTCCGATAGGCTGGCTCGGAATAAACGGTCTTTTGAGCAAAGATAAAACCGCATACCTGAAAATGGCGGTATTTTTACCGGAATATCAGGGGCGAGGTGTCGGCGCGTTTGCGATAAAGCAGCTGATGTCAGACTTAAAAGACAGAGGATATGAGAAAATCATATTATACACGGACAGCGACAATCACAAAGCGCAGTCATGTTATAAAAAATGCGGATTTCAGACCGTCGAGTATTTTACTGAAACCATGTCAAACGGAAAGAGTATTTCAAGAATCAAGATGGAATTGGTTTTTTAAAACCGGTGTCGGCTCTGCCGACTAAATATGGGGAGTCCCCACCCCCTCACGGGAACCCCCATTGCTCACTATGTTCGCAACGGGGAACCCCTTTGCTCGGCTTCGCCGAGAACCCCCCATACCCCCCCTGTCCCCTCCCGTCATATAAAAATGATGGGGGCAGCGCGCGGGTGGTAGGGCGGGGGCTTGCTCCCGCCGTTTTTGATCGGAATTGTAATGGGCTTGTTTGCGAAAATGACGTTCGCCTCATCCACCGCATCCCGCGAACCCCCAACGCTCACCAGTTCGCGTTGGGGAACCCCTATCCCCTCCCGAGTGAAGAGTGAATAGTGAATAGTGAATAGTGAATAGGTAAGGTGTCCCTTCGGGACGAATATGGGTGGTCACCCACCCCTCAAGCTCGGCTTCGCCGAGAACCCCCCATACCCCCCTGTCCCCTCCCATCATTCTTAGAATGAAGGGGCAGCGCGCGGGGCGAGAGGGGGGGACGCCCGCGCGCGCAGCTAAAGCTGCAAAAAGCCCCGTTGAGATCAACGGGGGGATGGTGGGGTTTGGGGCGGTAAGGGGGCGACCGGGGTTCCCCGAAAACGAGCTTGTCGAGTTTTTGGGGGTTCACGGGCGGGGAGCCCCAAATGTCGCGAAGCGACACAGATCGTCGCGAAGCGACTCCATATTCTGAATTCTTAATTCTGAATTTTTATAAAAAGAGGTACACATTGAAACTGATAGTAGTAGGCGGCGGCGGCCGGGAACACGCGATAATCAAAAAATTAAAAGAAAACAAAGAGGTTGAAAAGATCTACGCTCTGCCCGGCAACGGCGGCATTGCGGAAGACGCGGAATGCGTTGACATAAAGGCGACGGACATTGAAGGCATCGTCAGATTCGCCGTACATAACGACGTTGACTACGCCGTTGTCGCCCCGGACGATCCGCTCGTGCTCGGCTGCGTTGACGCGCTGAATTTCGTGGGTATTCCCTGCTTCGGCCCCACCGCGTCCGCGGCGGCGATAGAGGGCAGCAAAGTTTTTGCCAAAAACCTGATGAAAAAATACGGCATACCGACCGCGAAGTACGAAGTGTTCGATTCCGCGGAGGACGCGCTTGAATACGTTAAGACAGCGCCGCTGCCCACCGTTATCAAGGCGGACGGACTTGCGCTCGGCAAGGGCGTTATAATAGCCGCGACGAGAAAAGAAGCCGAGGACGCCGTTGTTGCCATAATGGAAGAAAAGCGTTTCGGCAAATCCGGCGACAAGATAGTTATAGAAGAATTTTTGCAAGGACCCGAGGTCTCCGTTCTGTCTTTCACGGACGGGGTGACCGTCGTTCCGATGGTATCGTCAATGGACCACAAGCGCGCGCACGATAACGACGAGGGCCTTAACACCGGCGGTATGGGAACGGTAGCGCCGAACCCGTACTACACGGAAAAAGTCGCCGCCGAGTGTATGGAAAAAATATTTCTGCCGACGATAAAGGCGATGAACGCGGAGGGACGGACGTTTAAAGGCTGCCTGTATTTCGGGCTTATGATAACTGCCGACGGCCCGAAAGTCATTGAATACAACTGCCGCTTCGGCGACCCGGAAACACAGGTCGTTCTGCCGCTTTTGCAGTCCGATCTTCTCACGATAATGCAGGCGACGACGAACGGAACGCTGTCCGATACGACAGTTAAATTCAGCGACAAGTACGCCTGCTGCGTCATTGCCGCCTCAAACGGATATCCCGAGCACTACGAAAAAGGGTTTGAGATAACTTTACCGGAAAACAAAGACGGCATTTACGTTGCCGGGGCGAAGCTGCAGGACGGAAAGCTCGTCACGTCCGGCGGCCGCGTTTTGGGCGTGACACGTATCGCGGATACGCTTGAAGGTGCGATAAACAAAGCGTACGAGGCGGTAAAGACCGTT
>JAEEGW010000288.1 GCA_016280525.1 Clostridiales bacterium | reverse complement strand
ATTCACTATTCACTCTTGACTCGGGAGGGGAAACCCCTCCCCTACAACGGACGACCAATGGTCGCCCCTACAATCCGCGCCCCTCAATCTCTTTTGAGATTGTGGGAGGGGACAGGGGGGTAGACGAGCCTTGCGCCGCCGGGGGCGGATGAAGCAAGGCGAGGAAAGCACAGCGGTCGAAAGAAATCAAGCACAGTCACGGCAGTGACGCGCCGATTTCTTCGGGCACCGCAAGCGGGGTTTGTCCGCCCCATCAAATCTGCGATTTGATGGGAGGGGACAGGGGGGTATGGGGGGTGGCGCGCAGCGCCGTGAGGGGTGGGAACCCACCATATTTCGTCGGCGTAGCCGACACCGAAAAACGGGCGATCGATGATCGCCCGTCTTAATTCTTAATTCTGAATTCTTAATTCTTAATTAAACCCGACTTTCGCTTTTCTTTCAAGCCGCTCGGAGAATTCCTTTTCTTCGCTTGCGGCGATGAAGTCCTCACGCAATAGCTGTATCGTATTCAGTCCCGCAAGAGACGCGCGCAAAGAGCCTTTTGACCACGTTCTTTCATACAGGTTGCGGACGAATCTGGCGTTTGCGAACTCGCGTGAATTCAGATATTCATCCGGCAGATCAAAGAAGAATTTTTTCGCCGCTTCCTCAAACTCCGGCGTATAGCTGAAATGCTTTCTTACCATGAGCATGAATATTTCAAACAGCTGCTGTTTTGAATAGTTCGGGAAATGAAGCACGTACGGCATACGGCTGCGCAGACCAGCGTTGCCTTTCATGAGCGTGTCCATATCGTCCGTGTAGCCCGCCATTATGACGAGCATATCGTCTCTGTGGTTTTCCATTTCCGATATGAGCGTAGTCAGCGCTTCCTTGCCGTAATCGTTTGAACTCTCGTTCGTGTTCTGATACAGCGCGTACGCCTCGTCTATGAAAAGCACGGAGCCGTAGGCGTCGCGGCAGATAGCGGCGGTTTTTACCGCGGTCTGTCCGACGTATTCCGCGCAGAGCATCCTTGCGGAATATTCAAGAAACGCGCCTTTGCGTAAAATTCCCTCCTCACGGAATATCTGACCTATTATACGCGCGACGGTCGTTTTGCCCGTACCGGGAGAGCCGGTAAAGCGCATATGTATACACGGTCTGTCAAGCTTATCGTTTAAAAGCGAGAGCTTTACCTGCGCGGCTATTTCACGCACGCGCTGCGCTATCGTCTCCATACCTATAAGCTCCGCCAGCTCGTCGTAGCCGGTCCTTTCCGCTTTTACTTCCGTGATGAATCCCGGCAGATCGTCCGGGGTCACGGACGTTTTGTCAACGGATGCTCCCGCGGCTATTGTCTCCGCATCGTGCAGAGCTTTTTTCATCACCATTTCATGCACGATCTTTTCCGCGGTCTTGAATCCGTAAAATCTGCCGTCTTTTTTCTCCATACGCACTCTCTGGAAAAACAGCTCGCGCACTTTTTCGTTCGGTTTGTATCCGAGCCTGCGGAAAGTGTCCCACATACATTCAAGCAGAACGTAATCGTGGAGCGGCGGGATCTGTACGACGCGCAGAAGCATAACGTCCGAAAGCACTTTCACAACGTTGTCCAGCGCTTTTTTCTCCAAAAACGGTATGCGGAAAACGAAAACGTATTTGTTCTGCACGGAGTACAGTCTGCGTAAGAATCTTCTCAGCTCGTCATACTTTTCGCCGTCTAAGAAATAGCTTATATCAAGACCTATGATGTTGTTGTCTATCTCGTCGTCCGAACATCTCAGCGCTTCTATGATCTCGCTCATGCCGGCTTTTTCGCCGTCGTTTTCCTTATATACTATATATTCCGTATAATTCGTACGTTTTGCGTTGTCCCCGGTGTCGTATACGTCCATTCTGCGTATGTAGTCGCCGAACGACGAAAGAAGCGTGGTAAAACCGCAACCGGAATCAACGGCGAAAAGATAGTTCTGCATCCGGAAAGCTTTAAGCGCGCCTCTTTCTTTAAGCAGCGGAAGCGACGCCGTAAGCTCGGTTATAAGCTCCTGGTATTCCTGCGCGCCGTAATACGCGGTAAAGATCGAATACATAAGGTCCGCGGTATCCGTCCCGTCGTCCTCCGCGACAAGCACGTTTATGACGTCCGGATCAGACGGATACGTTTTTTTCCACGCGTCCGCCATCACGTTTTTGCACAAAGGCATTGAATAAGCCTTCAGGCGGAAAAGCCCGAACGTAAATCTGTAAAATATCAGCTCCGGCTCGTATTCCGACGGGATATTCTTTTTAAGCAGATTCAGCGGATCCGCGTTGTTTTCCGTCTGTTCCTGTAAAAATCCGCAGCTCAAGCCCACGCGTACGTAATATGACGCCATACTCGTCTCCTCCTGTTATCAAATGCACGGTATAAAAGAATTATTACGTTTGGATTATACCACATATAAACGTCTTTTGCAAGACTTTTTGATATTTTAGCGCAAATTCCGCCGCAATACCGGTTTTAGTTCGTTTAATTAATAAAAAATATCTTGACATTAACGGTTTTATAGGTTAAAATATAAACACAAAACCGCTGTTTGATACGGTTTACTATACAGGAGGATTATACCATGGATTTTCTGTCCAAGTTATTCGGCAAAAAAGACGCGACTAAAGAAGAAAAAGAGGCGCTTGATCTCTTTAAAAAAATAGTTGACGAAGCGGCAAAAGATCAAGCCGCGAAAAAGCCCGCGCCCGCGCAGGAGCAGAAGCCGCAGCAGCCCGCCGCGAAACCCGCGCAGGAAGAGTACTACGATAATGAAGAAGACGGACCTTCCGGTGAATCCTACGGTCCGAGGATGCCCGCGGAAGAAAACCAGTTCAACTTCAACGGTACGTATATCGAGTATTTTGAAAAGATATTCAGAGAAGATTTCCCCGAATACCGCGTGGAAAAAGAAAAATCCCGCTATTCCGGCAAGATAACGATATATACGTTCTACTCCGGCGCCAAAAAAGTTCTCGTGCTTGAGCTTATGTCAAGCAGCAGCGAATCCAAAAAACTGCGTGAGAACTGCGCAAAACAGGGTATCCCGTATCTTCGTTACTACTACGACTACGACGGATGGTGGAACACCCGCGCATACGTCGTAAGACGTACACGTCAAGCCATAGAAGGCTGATCTCAAAACAGAAAAAAAGCAGAAAGAGAACGCCCAGTTGCGCCTGCGGCGGACCCGGCACGGAACATTACAGCGCTTCGCAGGCAGCCGATCCGTGTACGGCCCGGTACATCCCGGAACTTTCCGGGCTTTAATGTCTTCTCTGTTCTGCTTTTTTATTTTGCGTTATGTCACTTACAGATCTTTTATCGGATGAACAGAGCTGGGACAGATTTTACGAGTATAAGACCTCTTTATGCTGTCCCAAAGATTTTTCGTCGTATCTACAAACGTTCATAACGGATAAAGCTTACGTCCCGGTTTGCGATATGATAAATGCGGGCGGGGCTTTTCCTTTGCCTAAAAAAACGGTTATCAGCAAAATGAGCTCGTCCAAAAAGCGCACGGTTTATACGTATCCTCTGCGTGAGAACACGGTGCTGAAGCTTCTTACGTATCTTCTGCTCCGCAAGTACGACGGGCTTTTTTGCGACGGGCTTTATTCCTTCCGCCCAGGCAAAACGGCGAAAGACGCGGTGAGGAAACTGATGAGGATAAAAGGGATACGGCAGATGTATTCCTATAAAGTGGATATACACAACTATTTCAACTCCGTGCCGGTGGAGAAATTTTTGCCTATATTGCAAGACGCGTTATCCGACGATCCGTGGCTCTTCTCTTTTCTGTCGTCTTTATTGACGGAACCGCGCGTTATCGATCACGGCAATGAGATAACGGAGCAAAAGGGCATAATGGCGGGGACGCCGCTCTCCGCATTTTACGCAAATCTTTATTTGCGCGGTCTTGACAGCCATTTTGAAGAGGCGGGCGTGCCTTACGCGAGATATTCCGACGATATAATACTGTTTGCGGAAACGGAAGAAGAGGTGCGGGAGCACGCGCGATACGTAAAATCGTATCTGTTTGATTTCGGTTTGACCGTGAATCCGGATAAGGAATGCTTTGCCACCCCGTCAGACGGGTTTACTTTTCTCGGCTTTTACTGCAGTCAAAGCGAGATAGATATAGCCGCCGCGACGGTAAAGAAGCTGACGGGCAAAATGCGCCGCAAAACGCACGCTCTCATGCGGTGGAGAAAGCGGAACGGACTGTCCGGCGAAAAAGCCGCCGCGGCCTTCATACGCATATTCAACAGAAAACTGCTCGACCACGGAGACGACAACGAGCTTACGTGGAGCTTTTGGTTCTTTTCCGTTATTAACACGACGAAAAGCCTGCACCGGATAGATCTGTACGCGCAGGACTGCATAAGGTATCTCGTAAGCGGCAAGCGCACGAAAGCGCGATATAACGTAAGATACGAAGATCTTAAAGCCTTAGGCTACAGAAGCCTTGTGCACGAATATTACGCGTTTTCAGATAAAAAAGACGAAAACGGTTAAAGGCTGTGAAAATACCGTAAACAATTTGCCCCTCATATTTACAAAGCGCTGATTTGATGATATAATATAAAAAAAATAAATTTGGAGGACTTAAAAATGGCAGACCGCATAGTACTTAACCCCATTTCTTATCACGGACACGGAGCGATAGAAAATATCGTGCCGGAACTCAGAGCAAGAGGCTTCAAAAAGGCGTTTCTGACGTCTGACAGCGACCTCGTAAAATTCGGCGTAACGGCAAAGGTCACGGACCTGCTTGACAAAGCCGGATTTCCCTACACGGTTTACAGCGACATCAAGCCCAACCCCACGATAGAAAACGTCAAGGGCGGCGT
>JAEEGW010000287.1 GCA_016280525.1 Clostridiales bacterium | reverse complement strand
GGCGACATTGCGCTGTGTTCCGTTGACAGCGAGGAAAAGCTTTATAAAGAATTCGGCGTGAACGCGGAGCTTCTGATAAATCACGCGTGGGGCTGGGAGCCTACGACGATAGCCGACGTCAAATCGTACAAGCCGGAAAACAACAGCATAAGCTCCGGTCAGGTCTTATCTCAGCCTTACGGCTTTGAAAAAGGGCGGCTGATAGCGCAGGAAATGACGGACTTGCTCGTGCTTGATCTCGTTGAAAAAGGGCTTGTGACGGATCAGATGGTGCTGACGGTCGGATACGACACCGAAAATCTGACGGAGCACGACTACAACGGCGCCGTTGAAGTTGACAGATACGGGCGTAAGATACCGAAGCAGGCGCACGGCTCGATAAATCTCGGCAAATTCAGCTCGTCAACTAAGCTGATAATGGAAAAAGTGACACAGTTGTACGACCGCATAGTCGATAAAAATCTGACCGTCCGCAGAATGTACGTCGTGGCAAACCACGTAATTGACGAAAAAGAGGCGCGGACACAGCCCGGGCAGCTGCAGCTTACGTTTTTTGACGACGTTGAAGAAATAGAAAGAAAACAGGCCGAGGAAAAGGCGGCGCGTGAAAAAGAGCGCAAAGTTCAGCAGGCCTCTATAGAGCTTAAAAAGAAATACGGAAAAAACGCGATCCTTAAAGGAATGAATTTGCAGGAAGGCGCGACGACGATAGAAAGAAACAAACAGGTAGGCGGGCATAAAGCGGGGGAATGATCCCGGTCAACCCCGGTTTTCAGGAGGACGGAATGACAGATAAATACGATAATATCATAGATCTTCCGCATCACGTGTCAAAGAAGCATCCGCAGCTCGGGCGTGACAGTTACGCCGCGCAGTTTTCGCCTTTTGCCGCGCTTACCGGATATGAAGATATAGTATCCGAAACGGCGAGGGCGACGGAAGAAAAAACGGAGCTTGACGACGACGCAAAGCTCCGGCTTTCAAACAAACTCAAAATAGTTATCGATCACCTTGACGAAAACCCCGTTATATCCGTAACGTATTTTTTGCCGGACAAAAGAAAATCCGGCGGCCGGTACGTTACAGCTGACGGAATTATAAAGAAATACGATGATTACGAAAAAATCATATATATGACAAACGGAACTGTGATCCGGCTGGATGATCTGTATGAGATCAGCGCACAGATCATAACCGAGTATCTGCCGGAGGAATTCTGACGGGCCGTTATGGCAAGAATTTTCAACTTCAGGGGAGGATTTTACAGTGAAGATAAGTTTCAACACAGAGGCGCTGCAGCCGATGTCGGAATGGCTTATTAACAGAAAACGCTGCGGGAAGGGCGACGAAAAAGAGCTGAGGAAGATCCTTAGCCTTCCGGATTATAAAGTGGAATTTGACAGATACGCCGATCCGTCCCTTCCCGTCTGCGGTGTCAGTTTTGAAGAGGCTGTGGATTTCTTTATGAATTTTGATAAAAAGGAATTTTTAAATCCGCGGCTGCAGTATAAAAAAGATTCGTTTATTGCGTTTTATAACGATATTGAGCAGCGCATGAAAAAGATAGGCGAATTTACCGCGCTTGATAACGAAGATCATAAGGTCATGGAAACGCTCTTAAAAAACGGTCTGCCGGACAGTCTGCTTGACGGGATGCCACAGTTACATATAATCCTGATAATTTCGATAGGCAATTCAATGGGGTGGCCGTACGGCGATTATATCGATTACGACGCGGCGAATCTGAACCTGTTTGACGGCAAGGACGATTTTCTGCACGTTACCGCGCATGAAATACATCATTTGTTTACCGGGCAGATCCTGTTCCCGGACGGTATTACCCCACAGGACTTCTTTTTGCAGAATTTCGCGTACGAGGGTCTTGCCGTGCATTTCTGCAATAATCTGGCAACGGTAAACAAAAAAGCGAAATACATTGACCGTACTTATGCGATGGATAAGGACGACACGGCTTTTTACGAGTCTCACTTTGATGAAATATTCAATATGATCAAAGAAGATTATAAAGCGTGCGGAGAAAAGACTTATGACGAAGTAAAAGACGCCGTATCAAAATACGAGCAGTTTGAGTTCATGGGCAAAAGCATAAAACAGTATCCGACGTATTATTTCGGCTGTTATATGTGGGGATTGATCGATCTGTTCTACGGAAAAGAAGAACTGTTCAAAGCCTTTGACGTTCCCGGAAAGTTTACGGAATTATATAACGGTATAGCGGAAGAGAAATACAAGCTTTAATTTCAGGATAATAACATAAAAAAGGGGCTTGCCAGCCCCTCTTTTATGTTCCGGCGGATCAGTCGGCTACGTCAACGTCGGGTATTATCGTAAGCTCGTAATCCGGATAAAGTTCTCCGATCTGTGTATATAGCGTCTGTATCGCTTCTTTTTTATCTACATCGAAATTGATGACCACGTCAAAGCGGAGCGTTTTATTATCCGTATCGGCGTAAAAGCCGTGCATCTGAAGCGCCCAGTCGTGGCACATTACCGCTTTCTGAACGGCGTTTCTCATCTGCGCCGCCTCGTCGTTTGACGTGTTGAACGAGTAGACGCCTATGCCGGTGAGAATTATGCCCGTCTTGTGGAATACGTCTGTCTGTATTTTTCTTGTGATGCGGTCCACGTCGTCAACGCTCAGCGTGTCGGGCAGCTCGATATGTACCGAGCCGTAATTTCTGTTCGGACCGTAGTTGAAAAGCGTGACGTCGTAGGCGCCTAACACTTCCTCTTCTTCGCAGATTATATCTTTTAACTCTTTTGTCGTTTCCGCGTCTTCGCGCTTGCCTATAATGTCGTTTAACGTTTCTATCATCATCTCGATACCGGCTTTTATGATGAACCCGGCTATGATAACGCCGACGTACGCTTCAAGCGATACGTGCCAGATCAGATAAACTATCGCCGAGGCGAGCACGGATGCGGATAAAATGGCGTCGAACAGAGCGTCGGAGCCGGATGCGGTAAGCGCGCCGGAATTGACTTTTTTGCCCTGTTTTTTCACGTACAGGCCGAGTATCAGCTTGACAACGATAGCGACGGAAATAATAATTATCGATACCGCGCTGTAATCGGCGGCTTCCGGCGTTATTATCTTTTTTACAGACTCAACGAGCGACGTGATGCCGGCGTAGAGAACAAGACCGGCGACTATCATTGAGCTTAAATATTCTATCCTGCCGTAACCGAGCGGGTGTTTTTTATTCGGCTGTTTTGCGCCGAGCTTTGCGCCTATTATCGTAACTATGGACGATAACGCGTCCGAGAGGTTGTTTACCGCGTCGAGTATAACGGCGATAGAGTTAGACACAAGCCCTACGAACGCCTTGAATCCGACAAGAAACAGATTTGTTACAATGCCTATTATACTTGTCTTTACTATTGTTTTTTCTCTTTTTAAAGCTGATTCTTCAATGCTTTCTTTTGACATATTGACCTCCGCAGCTGTCCGGCTTTATTATATCATTGATTTTGCAAAATCTCCGGCGCGTCTGTAATCGTCATCAGACGGCAGACCCTTGTTTATGAATATCCACGACGCCGCGCAGTGAAACTCTTTGTCGTTTAATTTGATCCCGAGCTCGTCTGTCACTTTCTTTACCGCCTTCCACGTGGACGACCCGGAGGCGGAGGTGTTCATGTTGACGACCTCGCCTATATTATCCTTGTTCTTTACAAGGAATTCTTTGACTTCGCGGTCTATTGTCGCCGCGTACATAGCGTTTATCAGAAACAGACGGTCGACCTTTTCCGTAAGATCCGCCGAGACGTCAAGCGCTTCCACCCCGATCGCTTTTGAGACGGCGTCCGCCAGTTTTTTCGTGTTTCCTTTTTTTGATTTTGTGTAGTAACGTATGGCAATTTTCATTTTTCGGATTCTCCTTGGCTTTTTATTATCCGATAGCTTTTTCGACCGCCGCGCGGACGTCTTTCATATCATCCGTCGGCTCAAAGCGTGCGATGACGTTTCCTTCGCGGTCAACTAAGAATTTCGTGAAATTCCAGCCGATATAGGTCTTGTCGCCGAACTGTTTGTTATTCTTTTTTGCAAATGTGTTCAGCACGGCGTTCTTTACGCCTTTGCCGAAGCCGTTAAACGGTTTTTCCGAGGCGAGATACGCAAACAGCGGATCGGCGTTTTCTCCGTTTACGTCAATTTTTGCAAACTGCGGGAATTCCGTGCCGAATTTGAGCGTGCAGAATTCGTGTATCTCATCGTCGCTGCCCGGCGCCTGCCCCGCGAACTGATTTGACGGGAAATCAAGTATTTCAAAACCCCTGTCGCGCAGGTCCTTATACATGGCTTCAAGCGGCTCGTAATGCGGAGTGAATCCGCAGCCCGTCGCCGTGTTGACTATCAAAAGCACCTTTCCCTTGTATTCCGATAAGCTTACGTCGTTTCCTTTTCTGTCTTTTACCGTGAAATCATAGATCTTCATTGTTTTAATCTCCTTATATATTATTTTTTGTTTTTTTCTTGTCTTCATCAAGCATTTTGTATAGGATCCGGTAAAGCGCCGCCGCGTCGTCCGGCGAAAGATCAAGTTCTTTTGCCAAAGATTCCGGCACGCAAAGCGCCTTGTCTTGCAGATCTTCTCCCGCGTCCGTCAGCGTTATGACGATATTGCGCTCGTCTGTTTTGTCTTTTTCTTTTTTTATAAAGCCTTTTTCGCAAAGCTTTTGCAAAAGCGGCGTGACGGTGTTTGATTTTAAGCACAGCGCCTCGCACAAAAACTTCTCGTTTACTTTCTTTTCTTCCCACAGCACCATCATGACGATATACTGCGTATACGTAAGGTCGAGCTTGTCGAGAAGCGGTTTGTATTTACGCGTTATCATGTTGGAAACCGCGTATAACGGAAAGCAAAGCTGGTTTTTCAGCCGTATTGAAGCATATTTATCGTTCATCTGTCTTCACCTCAAAATCATATCGCGTGCGACTTATTTATCCTTATTATATCGCACACGACACGATTTGTCAAGGGGGTTTCGGAAAATTTTTAAAAAAATCCGTATAACGGTTTTGTCCCGGCTCCAAACGAATAAAAACAACCGTAAATCCGGTTGACAGCTGTTTGCAAATGTGATATAATCGTAAAAAGAGATAATATTCGGAGCAAATATAATGGATTACAGAAAATTTGATAAAACGTATTACATAAGAGCGGACAAGGGCGACGAGATCATCGGCTGTATACTTGAAGTATGCAGAAAAGAGAGTATTAAGTCCGCGATATACAGCGGCATAGGCGGCTGTTCGAGCGCGGAGATACAGACTTTTATACCGGAAACGGGCTCGTTCGATCTGCGGGAAATATCCGGTATGCTGGAGCTCGTTTCGCTTAACGGCAGCGTTACGACGGACGGGGCGGGCGCGCTTTTTCATCACACTCACGCGTCTTTTGCGTACGTCTGCGGCGGCGAGCACCGCATGGCGGCGGGGCATATCAAATCGATCACCGTGCGATATACCGCGGAGATAGAATTGCGACCCGTTAGCTGCGGAGTTATAAAAAGGAAAACGGACCCGGAGACCGGAACGGGCTTCTGGGATTTTGCGGATAACCGATAGGATAAAAAAAGGAGTGCGCCCGGCGCCCGGGCGGTAAAGCAAATGAAAAAAATACTGTGCGTTATACTTGCCGCCGTCACGCTTATCTGTTCCGCGGCGTGTACGGAAAACGGCGCTTCGGAGACGGACACCGGCATTCAGCAGACGGAATTACAAACAGAAACGGAAACCGAAGAAGATCAGACGCAGAAGATCACCGTTCCGGAATATAAAGACATCGGTCTTACGGAATTCCTCGCGGGAGACGATCAGCGGACGGCTGTTCAGTATGATTTTGCGGAATATACGTACAGCGCTCTGCGCGGCGATTCAAAGCTCGTCTTTACGTCAAACAAAGACTACGTTTCAGACGAAAACGGGCTGACCATAACGGACGCCGGCTGGAACAGCGTAGGCTTTTCGCATACGCTGACGGAGCCGTATACCGCAAAAGCCTCCGTTATTAACCGCAGCGCGGTAAATAACGTCCGTACAATAATGTTCGGCGTCCGCGTGACACGCGCGGATCATCTGTATATAGACAGCGGTCTGTGGTTCACTTTCTCCGGCAACTCGGTTTTCGCCGTTGTGAAAAACGGCTTCACGACGCTTGTAGGAGAAGGCTTTGATTTTGACGCGAAAAACGGTCTTGATCTCACCATAACCGACGACGGAACGGAGATAATCTGCTGCGTCGGAGAAACGCGTGTTGCAAGCGCGGCCGTTTCAGAGGAAAACCTCGTGCTTTACGATAAAGACGGCGCGGAGGTCGCGCATACGCCGGATCTGGCGCGTATCGCTCACGGCGACACACTCGGCTACGTACGGACGATGTCACATTTTGCAAATTCATCAACAAGATCAATGAGCCTGCAGACCGGGCAAATAATACCGTACTCGCCGGACGACACGGTCACACAGCTTCGCGAAGGATACGGATATCTGATATGTGACAAGACTATGTTCCGCACCGTCGCGCCGGTGACGGTGATAGACGACGCGACGTATACGGACGCCGCGACTGCCGCCGCGTTATTCGGCTTTGACTGTACTTTCTCTGATAACGGCGAGTCTGCCGTGCTTACGCGCGACGACGCGTCGCTATCGTATAAGGCGGGAGAAGCGACGGTATATTTGAACGGAGCGGCTTTTGACTGCCCTACACCGTTTTTGCTTGACGGAACTTTGCTCATATCGGCAGACAGGCTGGCGCGCTGGCTCGGGTATGATACCGTATCCGACGGCTCATCGGTATATATCGCATTATCCGAAGAAGTGTTAACAGCGGAAAGGAAACAGGAAATGAACGACAGATATCAGCTTTATAACGACGTCGTATATAACTATGACGACGTTGAAATAGAAAAGACGGGCGTGGGCACGTATAAGCAGACGCCGTACGAGGACCGCCTCGTGGGCATCGCGTATTCCACGTGGCTTTGCCCGAAGGTCATAACCTGGGGCAAGAGCAGCTGGGATACTCCGCTTTACGGCGCTTACTATTCCGACGACCGGGCGATGATAGCGAAGCACGCGGAGCTTTTGCGCGACGCCGGAGTTGATTTCATTTTCGTGGACTGGACAAACAACACGACGTATGACCCCGCGACTATGCGCAATCAGCTCTCCGACTTCCGTATGATAGAGGAGGCGACGGATCTGCTGTTTGAGATATGGTCGCAGATAGAGGGAGCGCCTAAGATCTGCATTTTCGCAGGCCCCGGCCATTCCGGCCCCGAAAACGTAAAAAACGGCAAACATCAGAAAAAGGTTGATCAGATATATTCTTCTTACGTGGAAAAATACCCGGATATGTATTTCAACTACGAAGGCAAACCGCTTCTGATGTGCTACGGCGCAACGCCTAACCAGTACGGACGCAAGCCCTCCTGGAAAGACGACCGCTTTACTGTCCGCTGGGTAACCGGTTACGTAGGTCAGCAGTCGGAGCTTTATAACAAGAAAACCATGGCGACGCGAGGCTGGTGGAGCTGGGAAGAGAGAGGTCTTCAAGTGTATTCCGTTCTTGACGACCGCGTGGAGTGCGTCACCTGCACCGCCGCGAGCCGTCCGCAAGGCAGCGAGGGGGACGACGGCTATATTCCCGCATATGAGAGGGAAAACGGTCTGACGCTGAAAAAACAGTTCCAGCGCGCAAACGACTTAGGCGCGGGCATGGTGATCCTCGTATCCTGGAACGAATGGACAAAAGGCGAACAGCCTTCGCCCGAGGGATCAAAAGACTTAGAGCCTTCAAAGATACACGGAACGTTCTATTACGATCTTTTGTGCGAGCAGATAAAGAAATTCAAAGGGAAGATAAAATAAAGCATTTATGAAAAGACGTTTTTGTGTTTATATCGCAAGCCTTGTTTTACTTCAGGTTTGCTTTGCTTCATGCTCGGATAAGCAAGCCGCAACGGAGGAGGAGAGTGCAGTGACCGATACCGAGATCATAACCGAGAATATAACAGAGGAAGAAGAACCCTCGCCGTATCTTATACCCGATCCGTGCCGCGTTGATTTTTCCGCGTTTGACGAAGCGCTGTTTGACGCCGCGTTCGTCCGCGGCAACTGCGCCGACCCGGAGCTTACGGAGGAGGGCGTGCGCTTTGTCGCAAACAAACAGTCGCGCGACCCCGGCGTTTACTTTCGAGTGAACAGTATGTATAAAGCCGCGGGATATCCGTCTGAGGACGGAACGCATCACGTTCCGTTTACGCCGGAGGAAAAGAAAGTAATAGTTTTGAAGATCCGCGCGGAATGGGGCGGCGCGTTTGAGATGTTTTACGCGACGGGCAGAGTGAAAAACGCGCGCGAGGGATATTCAATTATCGCAGTCTACGGCGGCGACTCCGAGTTTTTCGGCGAACGAAAAACGCAGTATCTTGTATTTGAAGCGGACGAAAACACGAAAGGCTGGGAAAAGTCGTTCAACGATAAGTTCCGTCTTGATTACACCAATTACGCGGAAGAGGGCGATACGTTCTTGCTTCAGGCGGCGGCGTTCTGCGCGGACCGCGCGGAGGCGGAGGCTTACATAGCCGCGGACAAAGGGGAAGAGAAAACGCCCGCGCCGGCTGAAAAAGGCTATTACGTGTGTCTGTACGAAGACCGGCTCGATAAACCGGCCGACAACGTGAAAGGCGCCGTTTATAAGTCGCTTGACGAGGCAAAAGCGGAGTGCGACAAGCAAAAGAAATACGGCTACCGCGTCGCGGACGAAAACGGTGCCGTCGTATATACGCCTTATTCACTTTTGCAGTGCGATCTGTTGCGCGAAGGGCATTACATAACCGAATACGCGAAAAAGACCGGTTTCAAATACGGCGATTCATGCACCAATCCCGGCATAAACCACAGGCCGCTGCGCACGAGCTGCGACAGACTTGTGGACTGGATACTCTACCGCGCCGGATTTACCGATCAGCCGCTCGTTCAGGGATGCGTCGTGTCCAATC
>JAEEGW010000286.1 GCA_016280525.1 Clostridiales bacterium | reverse complement strand
CGGTTTATATTGACAAAACCGCGTCATTATCTGTAATAAAAGAAGCGATAAACAACAATTTTGAAGGCTTTGAAGAGTTGAGAAAAACGCTTCTTGAAGCTCCGAAATACGGCAACAACGACGGCTTTGCAGACAAATACGGCGTGTGGTATACAAATACGCTGTCCGATATGTTCGACGGCTATACAACAAACGACGGCGGCGCGTATTACACGGCCATGGCGGCGAATATTTCAAATATAGACGCCGGCAGACACTTATCCGCAACGCCGGACGGCAGACTTGCGGGCAAACCGTTATCAGACGCCGCGTCGCCTACGTACGGCTGCGATATAAGAGGCGTCACGTCAACGCTTTTAAGCGTTTCAAAGCCGGATTATACGCGCTGCGCGTGCGGAACGGTCGTCAATCAGAAATTCTCGCCGGACGCTTTCAAGGACGGCAAGCGCGATAAACTTCTACAGCTCATACGCGTATATTTCAGCCGCGGCGGGCAGGAGATACAGATAAACTCCACGTCGCGGCAGGTATTGCAGGACGCTATGGATCACCCGGAAAAATATCCGTCGCTCGTTGTAAGAGTTTCCGGGTTTTCAGCGATCTACATAACTCTGTCAAAAGAAGTCCAAGAAGATATCCTGAGCAGGACGCAGCAGACGATATGAAGAAATTGAACGTATCGTGCATCCAGCGTTTTTCTACCGGAGACGGACCGGGAATAAGAACGACTGTATTTTTAAAAGGCTGTAATCTAAAATGCCCGTGGTGCCACAATCCCGAGAATATTTCGCCTGAACCGCAGATGCTTGAATACAGAAACGCGAATAAGATAGTATCCTACGGAAAAATGATGACCGTTAAAGAAGTCGTATCCGATATTATGGAGGATATCGAATTCTACCGTGCCGGTGACGGCGGCGTTACGTTAAGCGGCGGAGAGCCTATGCTTCAGTATGAGGCCGTTTCCGAGTTATGCTCGGAGCTTCACAAAAACGGCGTTACAGTTATCATAGATACCGCCGGATGCGTGCCGTGGGAGAATTTTGTATCTGTTATTGACAGCGCGGATATATTCTACTACGACTATAAAACCGCGGATGACGACGCATATAAAAATATCTGCGGCGGTGACAAATCGCTTGTTCTGTCAAATCTTTGCAGCCTTTTGTCAAACAAAAAAAGCGTTCACGTAAGGATCCCTCTCATCCCGGGATTCAATATGAGCGAATCGGATTGCGAGAATATATGTGCTGATCTTTTGTCGGCCGGCGCAGAGTACGTTGATCTGTTGCCGTTCCACCGGATGGGCAGTTCGAAATACGAAGCTTTGGGGCTTGATTACGCGTATAAAAAGACAACGCCGCCCAACGCAAAAACGCTGACGTATATTAAAAATATTTACGGAAAATATTTTACCGTAAATATAGAATAGGAGCAGATATGAAAGCAAAAGCAGCAGTATTTACCGGAGCTTTAAAGCCGTTTGAAGTAAGAGAATTCGATATAACGAAAACGCCGTCAGGTTACGGCAGATGCGAGCTTACAGCAAGCGGAGTATGCGGTACGGACCTGCATTTTCACCGAGGTAAACTGCCTATACAGCCGCCTACGATTATTGGTCACGAATTCGTAGGCAAGCTCGTTGACTGCGATGAAAAAGAAGCAGAGAAGTATGGACTGAAAATAGGCGATAACGTTATTGCGGATATTGCCGTGCCGTGCGGAAAATGCCTGTTATGCAGAAGCGGAGACGACGCAAACTGCGTGAATATGCAGGTGACGAACGGCGGAAGCATAGACGAGCCGCCTTATCTGTACGGCGGTTACGCGGAGGTCAATTACACGCCGTTATCAAATCTTATAAAGATCCCGGATCAGTTAGACCCCAAGGCCGTTGCCGTTTTCGCGTGCCCCGGACCTACGGTTTTCCATTCTTTCGCTCTGGCTAAAAGAGCCGGTATAAAAGTTGATGAAAATACCGTCGCCGTCGTCCAGGGACTCGGTCCCGTAGGCATTTTCGCGGTGATCTATCTTAAAGCGCTGAACGTTAAAAAGATATACGTCATCGCATCAAAAGAAAACGAAAGAAGAGAAGAACTCGTTAAAAAGCTCGGCGCGGATAAGGTTTTCAGCCTTAAAAAAGACGGGGCGGAGAATATAAAAGCGGAACTGCAAACGGAAAACAGGGGCTTAGGAGTAGATCTTTGCCTTGAAGCGTCCGGCGCGCCGTCAGCCGTGCCGTTCGGTATGAATATACTGCGCAACCGCGGCGTATATCTGATCCCCGGTCAGTACAGCAACAGCGGCGGGATCGAGATTCAGCCGCAATTGATAACGTTCAAGGCTTTGCAGATACTCGGCTCGTCGCAGTATTCCGTGTCCGACGTAAAGGACTATCTGGAGTTTATGAAAGCTCATACGGACCTGCAGGAAACCGTGCTTGAGCTCGGCTCGTTTTACAGCGTAAAAGACGTTAATAAAGCGTTTGACGACGCGGAAGCCGGCAAAAACATAAAGACGCTTTTGGTAAAATAATATGACGGATATTCTTGTTTTCAGCGGTCAAAGCAATATGGAAGGACAGACGGAAAAGCTGCTCGACAGCTCCGTTGTAAAAGACGCTTACGAATACAAATATTCGTCGGATACTCTTGTTCCGCTGCGCGATCCTTTCGGCGAGAATTTAAGATTTGACGGGACCTTAGGCGAAGATTACGAAGACAGCATGGGAATGATCTGGCACGATAAACACGTTTTCGGCGCTTCCGCATACGGCAATACGTCAATGATCCCGGAATTCTGCCGCGTTTACACAAAAGAAACGGGAAGAGAAGTGATCGCCGTGGGTGCGGCAAAAGGCGCCGCTGAAATAGATTATTTTATGCCGGGCAAGCCGGGATACGAAATGCTTGTAAAGAAAACGAAAGCGGCTGTTGAAAAAACAGACAGCTTTTCCGGCAGAATTTATCTTATCTGGCTGCAGGGCGAAAGCGACGCTATAGCGGGAAAAGATACGGAAACGTATATAAAACTTATAAAAGAGTTGGCGCACGCGCTTGAAACCGATATTGGCCTGTCTCGTTTCGGCGTGATACGCGTAGGAAGGTTCACAAACGACGAAAGAGACGACGCGATAATAGAAGCGCAGAGCAGAGTATGTAATGAAGACGACCTGTTTCTTATGCTCACAGAGGAAGCGACTGAGATGAATAAGATACCGGAATATATGAACCCGGAGGTCGGAGGGCATTTCAGCGCTCTGGGACTGACGAAATTAGGCCGCGACGCGGCAAAGACACTGGTAGAAAATATAAAATAAAAAAGAGCCGATAAAGGCTCTTTTTTATGCTTTATAAGTAAATTAGTCCTTCGGAATACCGTCAAAAAGCGTATCTTTCTTTGCCTGATATTCATCCTCGGGCATCTGTAAGATCTTTATGCCGAGAATTATACCTTTGACAACGTTTATAATACCGATAACACCGAATGTAATGCAGCCGAATACTATGCGGAGAATACCGGTTTTTGTTTTACCAGCCATGAAGCACGGTACGCCGTATGAATTGAAAATGATTGTCATAACGCCAAAGAGTGTTTTGTTTTCCATAATAAAATTAAATCCTCCTTTTTTTTCTTATTATACTATTTTAAAAACAAATTGTCAATATATAATTGAATTTTTTTGTGAAAAATAATTGTTTTATACACGTAAAATGCAGGATTTTAGGAGAAATTGATAAAAACAGAATAACAGAACGTATTTCGGGCGTCGGGTATACGGTAAAACGTCTGTCAACTTTGACCATTTTGCCGTCACAAACCTTTATCAAAAAAGGCGAGCTTTTCTGAATCCGGGTTCGTTTCCGGCTGTTAAAAATAATATCCTCCGTAAATTGAGACGTGGTGTAGAGTGAAGACGTTGTGAAAAAACGAAAGGACGCTATTGCGTATATCGCGGAATGAAGACCGTGACGGTTAACGCTTAGATCATAATAATTCCGGCATAAACATACATATACGTGCGGCGTCACAGTTCATCCGCACCTGAACCGGTCAAGGCATCCGTCAGCTTTACCGCATACCCGGCGCCCGAAGGCGTCAGGCTGCTATTCTGTTTTCAAGGAACGATTCGAATATCTCGGATAACGTATCGTTTACGTCAAACGGGGCTTCGTAATCAACGGGAGTATTGACTATACACGAGTCGATTTTTGCGGATATCTCATCAATTTTCTCGGTCAGTATCCTGTTTTGTTTTTTCAGTTTGTTTCTGTCAAAGTTTATAGTTGTTATTCTTTTTAAATCGCATTTGAACGCGGTCTGGTTGCCCTCGGCGTTGAATTTATAACCGCACCCGCCGCCTCGGATGATCTCTTCGCTTGAGCGGAGAGTCACCATCTCACGGAACGTATGCGACACGCGCTGACGCAGGAAGTTCAGACCGCTTTCGCCGTCTATATCGATATCAAGCGTGCTTTTCGCCGCCCGTACGGCAGAGCAGAGTTTTTCTTTTTCGTCAAGCAGAAAGACGATAAATTCCGTGAGAGCGGTGATATCTGACGCGAATTCGTTTGCGGGACTGCTTTCCACGACCTCGTCTTCCGCCTCTGGCATGACTTTGTTTCTTTGGTGTATTTCTTTTACTTTTACAATGTTTTGCTGTCTGTCAAGCACGGCGATACATTCGTCCGTTAAAGACTGTATTTTATTTTGAGTACGGAATGCTTCTTTAAGGTTCATATTGTTTTCCTCCATGTTTTGTATGAATGAATTATAGCACGCGAAAGCGCTTAACACAAGGACGTATTCCGTCCTATTGAAAAAGAAAAAAACACCGGCGGCGTCCTCGTAAATGAAGACGTCGCCGATGTTCGCGTCAAAGAATATCAAAAGCTGCTG
>JAEEGW010000285.1 GCA_016280525.1 Clostridiales bacterium | reverse complement strand
GGGGCGAAGCCCCACGAGGGGATGTAAAGGTTTCGACGGGGAGCCGGAATCCTGATAAGCGGGCAGAGGTGCGGTACCTCTATAAAAGCCGCAATTTAAATATAAACGCTAACAATAATAGAGTAGCTCTCGCTGCCTGAGTGCGCGAGCGTCCCTTCACGGAGGACCACGGCCGTGATGCGGGCGTGACACAGTGGTAAATGTGCGCCGCCGGTTTTCTTTTGAAGCGGCCATAAATAAAAAAGATACTCAACTCGGAAGCCTGCGCGCCGGCGTCTGATGCGGGGAATTTCAGTTGACGCGATACGCCCGTAGAAAGTCTCGAGGATGACTTTTCGGACAGGAGTTCGATTCTCCTCATCTCCATGAAAAAGAAAATGCCGTTATTAACGGCATTTTCTTTTTCAACTAAATCCGTCTTGTCGGACGGGTTAAATCACTTCGTGATGAAATCGCTTCGCGATGAAATCCGCTCGACGCGGGTTGGAAGAAAAGGACGGATTTAATTTCACCGTGAGCGCCGGGGTTCCCCGAAGCGAGCTTGCGAGCTTTGGGGGTTCGCGGATGCGAACGATTTCATCCGGGCTTTTCCCGGATTTCACCGCGGCTTTCGCCGCGATTTCATTTTTTTAGAAAGAAATCTGCACTTATGCTTCGCAAAAATCAAGAACGATTCCCCTCATCTCCATGAAAAAGAAAATGCCGTAATTTCGGCATTTTCTTTTTCAACTAAATCCGTCCTGTCGGACGGGTTAAATCACTTCGTGATGAAATCGCTTTGCGATGAAATCCGCTCGACGCGGGTTGGAAGAAAAGGACGGATTTAATTTCACCACGGCTTTCGCCGCGATTTCATTTTTATTTTTTGGTCGAGATCCTGTTCATTTTCTATGTACGTCGATCTGCTGATACGGGATGCGGATGCCGGCTTTTTCCAAGCCGTCCTGTATCGTTTTAAGTACGGAGCGGCGGATGTCCGGGCGGTCGTGCGGCTCACAGAAAAACCTTATTTTATATATCACGGCGCTCGCTCCGAAGTCCTGCGTGCCTTTCAGCTCGCAGCTCTCCACTCCTTCAAGCAGTCTTATTTTTTCGCAAATACCGTTCAAAGCCGAAAACGCTTCTCTGCGGCCGAGCTCGTACGGCAGCGGGATATCTATATCAACAAGATGTGTAAGCTTTCTGATTTTTGAAATATTGCGGTTCGCGACGGAGAGGACCGAGCGGTCTTCCAGAAATTCTATCTTCGTCGTTCTGGCGGTAA
The DNA here is from genome assembly GCA_016280525.1 of Clostridiales bacterium. GTDB lineage: Bacteria > Bacillota > Clostridia > Oscillospirales > CAG-272 > UBA1248. The sequence goes on along the minus strand of JAEEGW010000285.1, from coordinate 1,240 downwards.
ACGATACAATAATGCCCTCGTTGCCTTCGTATTCCACCGCGTCGCCGACGTTGAAGAATTTGTCCGACATTATAACGAATCCCGCGAAAACGTCCTGAAGCGCGTCTTTGACGGCAAGGACGAGCAGAAGCACGACGAGCGCGAAGCTGGCGGAAAGACCGATTAAGTTTATGCCCACCGACTGAAGCACGGCGATAACGCCCGTGATTATGATAAGCGCGCGGATTATGCGGTAAATTATCCTGTACGTGGACGTTTTGCGCAGGTCGTTTAATTTCTCCTGCTTTGCTCTTAATTTTCTGTATACGATAGTCAAAACTATAACTGCCGCGACGGTCAGAATAATTATTATTCCGGCTTTGATGAGCGACGCCGCGTTGAAATTCAGCTTTATGTCGTTTATCAGTTTAAGTACGAATTCTTCCATAATAACACCTTTTTATTGTTTGCGCAGATATTCGCCTGATACCGGAAATTCAAAAAACGTATCCGGGTACGGTTCTTTTTCAAGGCGGAAATGCCACCATTCGCATTCAAACGGCTCAAAGCCGTTTCTTACCATGGCTTTTTGCAGTATCATGCGGTTGTCGTACTGCTCGTCGGTTATTTTTATCCCGCGGTAATCCGGATGCGACACTTCGCTGAAAAGATCGAAAGGACTGCCCATATCGACCTCTTTTCCGGCTTTCATATCAAAAAGCGTAAGGTCCAGGGCGCTTCCGCGGCTGTGGCTCGATCGCTTTGATATATAGCCTCTTTCAAAAAGCTCGTGCTTTTCAAGCTCCGGGTAGAAATACGGCTTCATCCGTATATCCTGATCCTCGATGCCCCAGAGTATAAAGTGCTTTACCGCACACGCGGGGCGGTACGCGTCAAACACTTTCAGCCTGTATCCCTGCACAATAAGCTCGCTGCTCGCCGCTTTGAGCGCACGCGCGGCTTCCTTTGTCAGAAGAGCGCACGGCTCTTCGTAGCCGTCTATGCGGTCGCCTATGAAATTGTATGTTGTATAATACCTTATCTCCTGTATTATGCTCGGAACGAATTCCGACAGCAGTACGAAGCCGGACGGATCCGTTTTCAGGTCGTTATAAATCTCTTTCATTTTTTACTGATCTTTACCTTTATATTGCAGACACAGCATCGTAAGATCGTCAAACTGCTCCGCTCCGTTCACAAAGTTGTCTATTTCGGCACGCACGTTTTTGAGTATCTGCTCGGGTGAGCCGTCTTTTTCCGC
>JAEEGW010000284.1 GCA_016280525.1 Clostridiales bacterium | reverse complement strand
CCGTCGTTTTCGTCGTACATGTGGCGCAGGTCGGGATACGCGTCAAGCATGGATTTTCTCGCCTCAACTCTGTCGTCCTCTATAAGCTCGCAGGTAAGGCGCACCCACGTTCCGTCCTTGAAAGCGCAAATCTCGGCTTTCGGGTTTTTGTGAAGCTGTTTTGACACGTCCTTTTTCTTGCCGGTCTGGATATAGAGCTTGCCCTCAAATATGTGCGCCGTTCCGAACGGCCTTACTCTCGGCTGTCCGTTATCGTCCGTCGCAAGATAGTAAACGCCGGCTTCTTTTAAGAATCTGCATACTTTTTCCATTTTATTTTTCCTCCCAGACAAAATTATCTTTTCCCGCACCGAGCTCAAAATGGTATTTTACGATACCTAAATCGGTCTTTGAACACGGACCGAGAAGAGCCTTTGCGGATACTTTTCCTTTATCATAGCTTATTATAAACCGCTGCTGATTTATTGCCGTCGGCGCCAATGCCGCCGCCTCCATGCCCTTCATAAACCAGTCGGGTAATTCGCCTTTTGCACGGTACAATTTTTCAGTCGGCTTGCTTTTGTGCGGCACGCCCTGATTCTGACCGTAACCCAAAGCGACGACGTCATATATCTTCTCGCCGTCTTTGAGCGTGACCGGCACTTTGTTTTTTTCAAACGTAAGCGCCACCCAGCAGGTGTTAAGACCTAACGTCTGGCTCAAAAGTACTAACTCCTCACCGTAGTAGCCTATATCTTCGTCGCGTCCTTTTCCCGCCGCCAGAACGAAATAGTTTCTGCATCCGGCAAACGAGCCGTAGCTCGGTTTGTTTGCCATAAACGCCTCCGGCTCGTCGAGGCAAAGGCTGAAACTAAGCCCCGTTTTTTCATTTATCTCATCAATTTTTGCCTGCAGGACCGCGGCTTTTTCCGGCTCTACCGGTTTGTTTTCATATTTTCTTACACTGTGCCGCTCAAATATCGCATCGTAAAGCGTCATTTTCTGTTCCTCCCGGATACTATCATTTCTTCTTTGAATTTTTCGGGTTCTTTTAAATAGAAATTCTGATGGTATTCTTCCGCCGAATAAAAGCGTTTATACGGCTCAAGTGAAACCGTGTCCTCACATTGAAGCCGCTTTATTTCAGCCTCCGCCGTTTCTTTTTCTTTTTCGTCCGTATAATATATAGCCAGCGTGTAGGAGTGACCTCTGTCTATATACTGCCCGCCGCCGTCGGTAATATCAACGTTATCAAAAAAGATCTTTAACAGAGCGGAAAATGATATGATATTTTCGTTGTATTCTATCTTAATCGTCTCTCTGTGACCGGTCGCCTGCGATTTAACGTCTTCGTAGCTCGGGTCGGCCTCGTCGCCTCCGCAGTAGCCGCTCGTAACGGATATAACGCCGGGATCATCGGCAAACACCGGGGTTATGCACCAGAAACAGCCGCCGGCAAAATACGCGTTTTTCATATTATCCTCTCAAATTCTTTCACGAATTCCGACAGGCCTTCCGCGTCGTATCCGGTAAATCTGTCCGTGTAAGGAGAATCAATGTCAAGCACGCCGAAAACTTTGCCGTCTTTGTGTATCGGTATAACTATCTCGGACCTTGAATCCGGGTCGCACGATATGTGACCGGGGAATTTATGCACGTCCGCCACGAGCTGCAGCTTATCTTCCTGCACCGCCATGCCGCATACGCCGCGCCCGACTTCTATTTCAATACACGCGGGTTTGCCCTGAAAAGCGTTAAGCACCAGCTTTCCGTCTTCCATAAAGTAAAATCCCGCCCAGTTTATCCTATCAAGCGAACTGAAAACGAGCGCCGCGGCGTTCGCCGTATTGGCGGTAAAGTGCGGCACGCCCTCCGTAAGCGCGCGCAGCTGACCGACCAAAGCTTTATAATCCGGTTTGTTCATATAAATCTCCTTTTATACAAGTATATCACATATTTTTATTATTTTCAATAGTTTTTTTGTGTCTTATAACGTCAACTAACCATATAATCGCGCCGGACAGCATAAACAGAGCGCCAACGCCGCTGTAGATGTGTGCCAATTTGTTCGTCGTGCCGTAAATCTCTATAACTCCGCGGAACACAAAGCCGACCGTTATCGTTGCGATACCGGAATTATATATATTATACGCAAGCCTTCCCGGCATACCGATGCCGGATAAATACACGGCAAAGAAGGGAGCGCAGCCGAGTAAAAGCGGCGGCAGGAAGCAGAATGCCATGAAGAAAGAGAACACGCCGTGACCGAACGTCTCGTAAACCGCGCCGAAAACCGCGCAGAAAACGGATACGCAGAAATATAACAGCGCCGTTTTTTTCGCTCTTTGTTTAATATCCGATGTATACAATGTCCGATACGCTCCTTTCCGAAAATTTCCTGCCGTCCGTCGTGGGATTGTTTATAACGGCGCCGTTGAATACCATGGTGGACGATCCGCCGCCGTCAAGATTATAAGCTGTTTTAACGCCTAATTCGTCTTTCATAAACGACGCAAGTTCGTATAAACTGAGCCCGTCGTTTTCCGACGTGCGCCCGTCCGATACAAGAAATACGTAGTGCAAATCGTCTATTATGCCTATCGCCGTTCTCGGATTGCTTGCCATGGCGACGCCTACCTCGTAGTATTCTGAAACGATGATCTCGCCGTCGGATAAAAGCCCCGGGCCGAACGAAAGCACCTGATACGCGCCGTTTTCAACGAGTTCTTCTGCGGATATATCTTTTTCGTTTATTATCTGCATACTGCCGTCTTCGTATATAACGAGGTCCTGGTTTTTGCTGCTGCCGATATTGCGGAACAAAGCGCTGTTGCGTATGACGTAGCCTTTTTCGCGCGCGCCGTAATAGTCTCCGTTTATTGCGAGTACAGCGCCTACCCTGTCCGCGGTCTGCGACGTTTTAGCCGCTATGTTTTTGCCGTACGCGCCTTTTGCAAACGCGGTTTTAAGATATTCCGGCGACGAAACAACGATATCCGCGACGTATACGTTCGTATCGTTATATCTGTACTCCGTTATCTGTATGCTTATATTTCCGTCGTAGTAGGAATTATCCGTTATTACGGGTTCCGTTATCTTTTCCGTCTCCGTTTCAGTCTCGGTCTCCGTTTCGGTTTCGGTCTGCGTGTCGGACACCGTTTCCGATACGGGCTGATCCGTCACCTTGTACACGCGGGTTATTATAAACGTGTCAAGCAGGGCGTAGACCGTGAACGCGGTGAGTATTATACCGTATATGACCGCCCATAAATACTTTTTCATATTCTGATCTTCGCCCTCCTTTCTTTGCCTTCATTATACCGCAGAAAATTGAAAGTAAATTGAATAAATACTGAATTTTACAAAAAAACCGGCAAAAATGCCGGTCTTGTAGTGTATAAATTTATTTAATTCTTTTTGCTTTTCTTTATCGCGTATATTATGCTTGCCGTCAGAGCCGCAGCGCCGACTATCGCCGCGCCTATGATAACGGCGGTTTGCAGTGCATTGCTTTTTTTATCTTTTGTCGGCTCTGTTGTCTCAGTCTCCGTCACGGTCGGCTCGGCTTCCGCCTCTGTCTTTGTTTCCGTTTCAGTCTCGGGCTCTGTCTGTTCGGCCGTAAAGTATTCAAACTCGTATTCCGCGGCGGTGTGTTCTTCTTCCGTTTCGGTTTCTTCTTCCGCCACGGTCACGCCGGCTTCTTCATACATAGCTTTTATAAGTAGATTGAGCTTTTTCTGTGTTGTCAGCTCGTTTTCGAGCGCGTCTTTGACAGCTTTAAGCGATACGCTGTTTTCATCTCCGCCGTTATCGGTAAAGAGCTTGATCGCGTCTTGCGCCGCCTCGCGGTCTATATAAGGCGTGCCGTAGACCTCTACTTCGCCCAGCTGCAGCATAAATCCGTCCACATCCGTGCCGCGCAGCTTTGTTCCGGTTATTTTGACAAATCT
>JAEEGW010000041.1 GCA_016280525.1 Clostridiales bacterium | reverse complement strand
GTTCTTCGTAAGAAGCTCGAACAGGTAGTTGTACGTCAAAAGCTGTAATAAGAACGCTATTATCGCCGAGATAAGGCCGGTAAACAGAGATTCTATCATGAACGGGAACGATATGAACCATCCCGTTGCGCCTATGTAGCGCATAATCTCTATCTCCTCGCTCCTGCTGCTTATAGCCATTCTCACCGTGTTCATTATGATGATTATGGATATGAATACCAGAACGATCATGAACGCGCCGAATATCCACAGTATGGTGTTTTTGAGCTGTTCCAGCGTGTTCGCCGTCTCAAGCTTGTCTTCCACCGTGCGGAATTCCGGGAATTTCTCTTTGTCGCGCAGTGTGAACAGCAGATTCACCGCGTCCTGATCCGAGCCGGAATACGTTATGGTGTAAATTTCAAAAAACGGGTTGTTGTCTTCGTTGAAGCGGCTCAGGACCTGCGGGTGCTGCGCGTATTTTTCACGCATGTTTTCAAGCGCTTCTTCACGGCTGGTGAATTTAACGCTGTCCACGTGGGGCAGAGCGGTGAGCCTGTTGTAAAGATCGTCAAGCTCTTCATCCGGTATCTTATCGTAGTTGCACATACATACGATCTCGTTCAGTTCGTTTAACGAATTTAAGTTGACGTATAAGTTGTATATGATAAGACCGAAGCTGCCCGAAACGAGCAGACACGACGTCAGAATAAGTACGGAAGCTATCGACATAAGGCTGTTTCTTGAAAAGCCCTTGAAGCTCCTTGACATTAAGTAAGAAAAACTGTATTTACGCATCGGCTCCGGCCTCCGCATTCTTGGAATCGTATACTATTTTTCCGTGTTCAAACTTGACTACGCGGATATTTTTGTAATTCTGGATGAGCTTGACGTCGTGCGTGATTATAAGCACGGTACGCTTCCCGTTTTCTCCGAGCGATACGAGAAGATCCATAACCTCCCGGCTCATGGACGGGGAAAGGTTTGCCGTCGGTTCGTCCGCTATGAGTATCTTCGGGTTGTTGACCAGAGCCCTGGCAAGCGCCGTACGCTGCTGTTCGCCGCCGGAGATCTCCATCGGGAAATGGTTTGCGCGCGCGGAGATATCAAGCATGGACAAAACGAGCGGCACGGTTGTCTTTATAGCCTTGGACGACTTGCCCAAAACGCGCATAGCGAACGCCACGTTTTCGTATACCGTGTATTTCGGGAACAGCTTGAAGTCCTGGAAATCCATTCCTATCTGACTTCTGTATTCCGGTATTTTTCTTTTTCTTATCTTCCTTAAATCGTATTTGTTTACGATAAGGGAGCCGGACGTGGGAGTCTCCATCCTCGTGAGCAGGCGCATGAGCGTTGATTTACCGGCGCCGTTGCTGCCGACGAGGAACACGACCTCTCCGTCGTCTATTTTAAGGTTTATATCGTTCAACGCCGTGACGGTAGTCTCGCGCGTCGTCGATCTGTACGTTTTCGTTACGTGTTTGAATTCTATCATTTTATAGCTAATGTCTTATCAGAATTTTACGGGTTTGCTGGATAAATACTTTTTGACCATGAGCGCTACCTTGAAGGTTATCGCGTCGTCAAATTCACGGAGATCGAGCCCCGTCATCTTCTTGATCTTCTCAAGTCTGTAAACGAGGGTGTTCCTGTGGACGAACAGCTTGCGCGAAGTCTCGGAGACGTTTAAGTTGTTTTCAAAGAAGCACTGGATGGTCTGCAGCGTCTCGCGGTCGAGCTGGTCAAGCGATTCTTTCTTGAATATCTCGTGCAAAAACATCTCGCACAGAGTTGTGGGGAGCTGGTATATAAGTCTGCCTATGCCCAGGTTCTCGTAGGCGACTATATCTTTTTCCGTGTCGAACACTTTGCCTACTTCAAGCGCGACCTGAGCTTCCTTGAACGAGCGGGCAAGATCCTTTACGCTCTCCGCCGCGGTGCCTATGCCTATCGCGACCTTAGTGTAGAACTCGGACTGCAGCGTGTCGGATATCTGCTTCGCTATGTTGAACAGCTCCTGCGGGTCGTAGCCGGCTCTGACTTCTTTTACTAAAACGACGTCGTGCTCGCCTACGCTTATGACGTAATCCTTGTTCTTGTCCGGGAACATACCGGATATCATATCAAACGGTATGGAATCCGAGCGCGAGTTGAATTTTATGAGCATTACGACGCGCAGTACGTCCGTGCTGAAATGAAGTTCCTTTGATTTTATATAAATATCGGAAGGTAAGATATTGTCAAGTATTATGTTTTTGATGAACGAGCTCTTGTCGTATTTCTCGTCGTAGAGGTTTTTGATGTTGTTTAAGGAAACGGCAAGTATCCCGCAGATCTTCTCCGCCGTCTTGTCTTCGCCCTCCGCAAAGACTATATACTCCGCTTTTGCGGCGGAGCCGATGGGACGGTACGTATAGCCGTTTATCGTAACGGTGTCCGACGTGTACGCAAGCTCGTCTCTTACGCCGCGGCGTATCTCGCCTATGCGCACGAGTTCGGAACAGGCTATGACCGCGCCGTTTTCGTCAATAACTCCTATGGTGCGGTCAACAACGTCCTTCATCTGGTGTATTATACTTTGAAACAGTCTGTTTGACATATCTTTTTCCATCCTCTTTTTTATTATTGGTGCGCAGGCGACCGTCTGACCGCCCCGTGTTTTGCGGGAAACCCCGCCGCTCTTATCTTCCCGGCAGGGGACCCCTTTTATAACATTTATAACATTCTACTATAATTTTTAGGCATTTTCTATATAATACCATAAAATTTTTTATAAACTTTTTAGTCTTTCGACGATGTGTTTGTGATATTTGACGAAATCAGCCGAATTCGTAAGATACGGCGGACATAACGTAGACCGGCGCGGTCTCGCAGCGGAGAATCCGTTCGCCGAACGTTACGGACGTCAGTTTCGCCGCGTCCGCAAGCTCTTTTTCAGCATCGGAAAAACCGCCCTCCGGACCTATGAAAACGTGTATTTCCTTGCCTTTTATTATCCCGGATAAAACGCGGCGCAGGGAAGTGTCTTTTTCTTTTTCGTAGCAGAAAATGCCTGCGGCGTTATCCGGCAGGGAACAGACGGCTTTTTTGAAGCCGGCAAGCGGGAATATCTGCGGTATGACGCCTCTTCCGCACTGCTGCGCCGCCTCGCGGCAGATATCTTTATATCTTATCAGCTTCTTTTCAAACGCTTTACCGTCCGGACGGGATATGCAGCGGTCGCTCAAAACCGGTATTATGCCGGATACGCCCAGCTCCGTGGCTTTTTGTATTATGAATTCAAATTTATCGCCTTTCGGCAGCGACTGGTATATGTAAGTCTTTACGGGAAGCTCCGCGGGAGAGGGCTTTATATCAACTATTTCGCATACCGTTTCATCCGCTTTTGCGCTTTTAATAATGCAGACGGCGTCTTTACCTTCGCCGTCGCAGATTATTAAGCTTTCTCCCGGACGCATCCGCAGTGCGGAGGCGATATGTACGGAATCCCTGCCCGTTATGGTAACGAGCTCCGCGCCAAGATCGATCTCCGGTAAGAATATGCGCGTCACTTTTCCTCGTCCTCCGGGATCACGACGGCGAGAAATACGCAGTCCTGACCGCCCGTCGCTATCATGCCGTGCGGATATTTGGAGTCAAGATATATGCAGTCTCCGGCGTCAAGCATTTCCGTCTTTCCGTTCACCACCATGCGCAGAGTGCCGGATATGACGAGGTCGAATTCCTGTCCGTCGTGGACGGAGAGCGGTATGGGCGCGTGCTGAGCTTCGTCGGAATAAGGCGCGGTGACCATGAACGGCTCCACCTTCCTGCCCTTGAAAAGATACGAGATGTTCTTATATGAAAAACCGTGACGGCGCTCCACGGGTATGCCCTCGTTCTTTTTTACCACCTGGTAGACGGAGAGCCTCGGCGTTTCGCCCATTATAAGATCCGTTACGTCCACTCCCAGATGATGGGCGCATTTGTATAAAAACGATATCGGTATGTCGCGCTCGCCTCTTTCGCAGGCGGTGTAAAACTCGGTATCGGTCCCGGTGACCGCCGCCATTTCCTCAACTGAAATGTCAAGTATGTCGCGCATCGCCGCAAGACGCGTGCCTATATTTTTGAGATCGGATTGTTCCATAACTGCCTCCATATCGTTTATTGCTCTTATTTTACCATATTTTTTTACATATTTCAATAGATTATATGTGTTATGCGGTTGATTTTTTATTATTTTTCGGTTATAATTCGGTTAATGAAATTAAAAGGTGT
>JAEEGW010000283.1 GCA_016280525.1 Clostridiales bacterium | reverse complement strand
TTCGCGTTTTCCGCGTGGCATACCTGCTCTATGCAGACTTCTATCGCTTTCGCGTTGCTGCTGCCGTGGCCTTTTACGACCGTTTTGCGCGCGCCGAGTATTACGGAACCGCCGTAATTCTGATAATTCATAAACTCTTTGAGCTCGGTAAACATCTTTTTCTGCAGCGCCGCGCCGAGCTTGTACTTCCAGCTTGAATAAATGCTCTTTTTTAGCATTTTCATAGTCTCCATAATGGAGCCTTCCATCGTCTTTATCAGCACGTTGCCGGAAAAGCCGTCGCAGACGACGAGATCGCAGACGTTTGAGAGCAGCGCGCGCCCCTCCATGTTGCCGACGAAGTTTATGTTCGGCTCCGCTTCAAGTATGGGATATACCTCTTTTCTCAGCTTGTCCCCCTTCTCCGCTTCCGTGCCGACGTTGAGCAGCGCGACGCGCGGCTTTTCCATGCCGTACGCGCTCTGCAGATATATGCTTCCCATAACGGCAAACTGCCGCAGCATTTCGGGCGGGCAGTCGACAGTCGCTCCGCTGTCGCATATACCGACGATGCCGCCGTACATATTCGGCATAACGGGGCAGAAAGCCGGGCGCATAACGCCTTCAAGCCTTCCCACGCGCAGCGTAGCCGCGGCTATGAGCGCACCCGTCGAGCCTACGGAGACCATGCCGGCGACCGTATCGTCCGTGCGGAGCAGGTCTATCGCCGCCATCATGGAGCTGTCGCGCTTTTGTCTTATCGCGTCCGTCGGTTTCTCGTCACAGCCTATAACGGCCGGCGCGTGGATTATTTGCAGCCTGTCCGCGTCAAAATCCTTTCCCTGCAGCTCCGCTCTTAAATTCGCCTCGTCGCCGGTCAGGATTATATAAAGATCTTTGTTTTTGGAAAGCGCCGAAAGCGCCCCTTCCACGTTAGCCTTCGGGCTGTTATCGCCGCCGAAGCAGTCTACTGCGACTTTTATCATATCATACCTCTAAATTTTTGATATACGAACAGCGTTCTTTATGTATAACGCGGTTGAATCTGCCCCACATATTCTGTATCTGCGCGTTGCCCACAAGGTTGAGGTTCGTTTCCGCGTATTCGATACCGCCGTTTTCGAGTATGTTCATAACGGGCACGGCGACAAGCGCGCCGATACCTCGGTTTGCGTATTCCGGATCTACTCCGATCAGCCCGAAATCTATGACCTTCGGCTTCTTTATCGCTTTCAGCAGACGTATAAGCGCCGCCGGCGTAAGACGACCGTCCGATTTTCTTACCGCTTCCGATATGGACGGGAAGCAGAGACCGAGGCACACAGGCTTATTTTCTTCGTTTAAAACGATGCAGACGTAGCGCAGATCGACTATGAGCTTGAAATTGCTTATAAGCATCTTTTTCATGCCGTCCGTAAACGGCACCGTGCCGTAAATATCCGCGTATGCTTTGTCAAGAAGCTCAAAAAACGCGTCTCCGTACTTTTTTATAAAATCGCTTGCGTTTTTCGCTTCACCGTAACGGAGCTTATACCGCCTCATTACCGCGTCCGCAAGACGCTCGAGCTTCCCGTCGTGCGCGTCCGGCGCCGATATGCGGCTCTCGTTCCAGATCGCCTCTTTTACGTAGCCGCGGTTCTCGATCAGATGCTGATAATACTCGTAATTATACTGCTCTTCAAACGTGGACGGCTGATCGAAGCCCTTTGTAAGAAGCCCCTCTCTTTCAAGGTCCGAAAATCCGAGCGGACCGAAGACCTTGTCCATACCTTTTGACGCCGCCCATTTTTCGACCGCTTCAAACAGCGCGTCCGCGACGGCCTGGTCGTTTACCGAATCGAACCGCGTAAAGCGCACGCGTTTTTCTCCGGTTTTCTTGTTGTGCGCACGCTGCAGTATGCCGGATATCCTGCCGGCCATAACGCCGTCTTTATAGGCGTTATAGTACACCGCCTCGCTCTGATCGTAATAGACGTAATCTGCTCTGAATATCTTTTTTTCGTCTCCGTAAAGCGGCGGGCAGAAATAAGGGTTGCCTTTATACAGCTTAAGCGGGAAATTCAAAAATTCCCGCTGCTGTTTTTTAGTCCTAACCTCAACGATGTCGATCATATCAAATGCTTAGTCTCTTTTTACGGAATGGAAGCTGATGCCGAGGCAGTTCGGACCGCAGTGGCTGCCCGCCGTCGGGTTTGCCACAACTATTTCGATCCTGCAGTCGTCGCCGTATTTCTCGCGCACTCTGGCTGCAAGCTCGTTTGCGTCCTCTTCGGCGTCGGAATGAGCTATGAGGATCCTGTGCGATTTAACGTCGTCGCCTTTTTCTTCAAGATATTTCATAAGACGGTTGAGCGCGTTTTTCTTGCCGCGTTCCTTGCCTATGCTTATCATTTTGCCTTCTCTGTTTATATAGATGATCGGACGGACGCCTATCAGCGTGCCCATAGCCGCGCTGAAGCCGCTTACTCTGCCGCTGCGCTTGAAGAATTTAAGATCGTCCGCAAAGAAATATACGGAAAAACGGTCTACTTCCTCTTTTGCCCATTCTATTATCTCCTCGGCAGTCTTGCCGGCTTTGTAAAGGTCGCCTATCTCGTATACTATGCTCAGGCTCTCTATCGTGATGCCTTTCGTATCCACGGCGTAGAACTTTCTTTCCGGATATTTTTCCTGAAGTTCCTTTACGGCGGCTCTCATGTTCTCGATCGTCATCGTCATTGCTTCGGAAAGATGCACGTACATGATATCGTCTCCGTTTTTGAAAAACGGCTCGAAATAATCAATGTATTTTTCTTTGCTTATGGCGCTTGTCGTCGGGATCGTGCCCGCTCTTAACATATCGTAGAATTTTTTGGATTCAAACACCTCAAAATCTTCGTACGGATAGATGGTCTTTCCGTCGTAGCTATAAGGCATGCTGATGAGATGATAACCGAATTCTTTAGCTTTCTCCGGGGTCAAATCGGTATCCGTATCTGTAAAAATGACTAACATGGTTTTCCTCCGTTTATTCAAGAACCAATATGAAATCGTGCAGCGGCTGCCCGCCGTCTCTCATAATGATTTCAACGTCTTTGTATTTTTCGCTTATATCGTCGTAAAGTCTCTGCGCTTCTTCCGCCGTCGCGCCTTCGCCGGCTAAGAGCAGCAGCACGTCGTATGAACCGGCGTCAAGCTTGTCGCACAGTACGGACGCCGCCTCGCACTTGTCGGGTGAGTCGGAATATACTACATCGTCCGAAAAGCCTATGTAATCTCCGTCTATAATGGACACGCCGTCCATCTCCGTCGTCCTGCCGGCGCGCGATACGAAGCCGGTGACGACGCCCTGCGCGTATTCCTCCGCTTCTTCCGCTACCTCGTCCGCCGTTTTTCCTTCCGTATCGAGCATGGAAAGCGCGGAATATCCTTCTCCCACCGTCTTTGTGGGGATAACGCGGATATCCGCCTTGTCGTACATATCCGCCGCCTGCATGGCCGCGAGAATCACGTTTCCGTTGTTCGGGAAGACGAGTATCGTATCGGCGTTTACGGTCTCAAAGGCTTTGATGAAGTCGCCCGAGGACGGGTTCATGCTCTGCCCGCCGTCAACCACCGCGTCAGCGCCCAGCGATTCAAACGTCTCGACAAGACCTTTGCCGGATGCGACGGTGACGACGCCGAATTTCTTTCTTACCTTTTCTTTCTTTATTTCAAATCTGTTTTCAATGACCGTTTCGTTATGCTGAAGCATCATGTTCTCTATCTTCAGCGTTAAGAACTCACCGTATTTCTGACATTCGTTGAGCACTTCACCCGGATGCATCGTGTGGACGTGGACTTTGACTATCGTCCCGTCAAGGAAAGATACGACTGAGTCGCCCATGGATTTCACAAGCTCGGTGAATTCGTTTATATCAAACTTTTCTATATCCGTCTTGCTTCTCTGCAGCCTTAACAGAAATTCCGTGCAGTAGCCGAATTCAAGCTCGCTGTCCGCTGTGAACGATTCAATATTTATCTGTTTTGCGTTTGACGCGGCGCCCTGTCCGGCGTGCGTCACTTCACCGCCGTCTATAACGTGTTTCATGCCCTCTACTATGTAAACAAGTCCCGCTCCGCCGCTGTCAACGACGCCGGCTTCCTTCAGTACGTCAAGCAGCTCCGGCGTGCGCGCCAGCGAACTGCGAAGCTCCGTTATGAGATCTGCGAAATATCCGTCAAGCGTCGTGTCGTTATTTATACGCTTGCCGGCGTACGATACCGCGTCGCGGAAAACCGTTAAAATAGTTCCCTCCACCGGTACGGATACGGCGTTGTAAGCCTCCTCCGAGCCTTTCTGCAAAGCCTGGCCGAACGTCGTTATATCCGCGTCCTCAAGATCGTGCAGACCCGCGGCGATGCCCGCGAATATCCTTGACAGTATCACGCCGGAATTGCCCCTCGCTCCGAGAAGCATGCCGTGAGCTATGCGTGCCGATACGGAGCCGAGATCCGCCTGTCCGTCCGACGGCGCGGCGGCTCCCGCGTCTATCGTCATGAACATATTGTCTCCGGTGTCTCCGTCCGGTATCGGAAAAACGTTCAGATCGTTTACGATACCTCTGTTGACGTACAGATTTTCGGCGCCGCCTTTTACCATGTTTTCAAATAAGGCCCCGTCAATTAACCTGTCCATTATAGTGTTCCTCTTTCGTATATATTTGCGCCGGTTTATTGCGCTGTGGATTATTCTGTCTTGTTATCCCCGTTATCAGGCTTTTCGCCCTCTTCTTCGGGTGCGTCTTTTTCCTCTTCCTCTTTGCCGTGCCCTTTGTACGCGGATACGGGTTTGAAGACGTGTATTTTTCCGTGATCGTTAAGGTCGTTTATGATCGCCAGGATTATCGGAACTCCGAAAAGTCCCACGGCGCCGAACAGTCTGGTGCCGACTATCATCGCTATGAGCGTTACCAGCGGATGAAGTCCGACCTGCTCGCCTACTATTTTCGGCTCTATGAACTGTCTTACGACCGTTATCACGACGTATATGATTATCAAACATAAGGCTTTTACGTAATCTCCGGTAATAAGCGAGATCACCGCCCACGGGATAAGTATCGTTCCCGTGCCTACTATGGGGAGTATATCGAATATCGCTATGAGCAGAGCCAGAAGGAAGATGTTTTTCTGCCCGGTGATAAAGTACATCACCGCAAAGCCTATCAGAAGCTCGCCGAACGTGATCGAGAGGATAAGCGCGTACGATCTGATATATTTGAAAAGTATCTTTACCGTATAGTCGCGCAGCTCAAGTATGAAATCCGCGGTTTTGCGCGGGAGCTGAGCCAGGCAGAACGACGTTATCTTCTCAAAATCCATCGCCATAAAGAACGTGGAGATTATCATGATTATGATGGAGACTATCATCCCCGGTATGCTCGTTATAAACGACAGCGAGGGGACGAAGCCGGATATGATATTGCTCACGCTGCTGCCAAGCGAATCGAAAAACGTTTTTGAGCTCGTGTCTATCTCAATATGGAGCCCCGCAAGAAGCGTGCGTATCTTCTCGTACGCCGTTTCGAGATTGGGCAGTACCGTGCCCGTAAAGTATTCCGGCAAAGAAGCTATGAAGCCGGATACGGCGACTATGATCTTGCTTATCAAAAATCCCGCAAGCACGCCCACCGTGCAGAAGAACAGCGCGGTTATCACCGCCGCGACGGGCCTCTGGTGTTTTTGAAGTTTGAGTTTTCTTGAGATCAGTTTGATAAGCGGATAAAGCAGCGCGGAAACTATAAAAGCAATGACGAAAGGCATTATCCAGTTTATTGCGTATTTCAGGAAAAAATACACAAGGAATATTATGACTGCAGCATACGCGAGATTTATAAGAAAATCACGCTTCTTTTCCGTCGTCATCTCTTTGCCGCCTTTCCGATTCACCGTTTTATTTTTTCGCTTTGGTCTTCTGCGTATATTATACCCGCGCAGCGCGTCTTTTTACAGTATAGCAGATTAAACGCCGCTTGTCAACAAATCTTTATAAATATTTTATAGGTTTATATCTTGCTAAAATAAAACGTTACAGTTAAAACAGATAAATTTGAAAATTTCGGCGGAAAAACCGGTTTATACATAAAAAACAAGCCGGATCACGCCGACCTGTTTTTTGCATTTATTTGTTTTCAGTTGCCTTTTGACAACGCTTTTTTGACCGATCTTCGCTGATAGTCGTAGAAGAAGCTGAAAATGAACAGTACTATTGCAAAGATGAATGCGACGATCGTTCCCGACGAGAATCTTAAAGAGAACGCGTTCAGCACCGCCGTAACAGCGGGCGGAAGCGACAGAACGCCGCCTGCCGAGCCTAAGAGACGGATGATGCCGGGGAATACCGAGGGCAGTATAACGAGGAACAGATACGACGAAATACCGCCGAACACCGGTAAAAACATAATGAAACCGGGGTTGTCTTTGCCAATGTTGGTAAGCGTGCGCAGTATGGGATAAAACAGCATGAAAATCAGCACGAGGATCAGAGCGCCGGCTGCCGCCATAACGCCTACAATGAGCTTTGCTATAAATCCGTCGCCGGAATTGAACGCCAGCTTTTTGATCTGCGTTTTAAGATCTTCCACGGATTCTTCCGTAGACTGTTTCGCCTCGCCGCCGGTCGTTGCCGACATACCGGAAGCGGATATGTTGCCCGCGTTTTGCTGCAGCTGCTCAACAGCCTGGCTCGCGTAGCTCAAAAGCACCTGTATGAGCGAATCCTTGAAATTTATTTTTCCATCCTCGTCCGCGAAATTTGAAAGCAGCTCTTTCGTCGCTTCTCTTATGCTTTCGCGGTCTTCGTCATCATACGTGTTCGCCTGATCGCTGAATTTGGGGATTTTTGAAAGTATCTGCTGCGCCTCGTCCGCGGATTCCAGCACCTTGTCCGTAACGGAATCCACCGTCGCGCCGTCTTTCATCACGGAGTCGATTATCCCCTCGACAAGCG
>JAEEGW010000040.1 GCA_016280525.1 Clostridiales bacterium | reverse complement strand
TGATATTCCGTTTTCGCCTTCTTCAAAATCCACGGACATATAAAGTCCCTGATCTATATCAAGCTCTACGTAACCCGTTCCGTTTCCGGCGCGTTTGGTGTCCGTTACGTTAATTATGCCGAGAGTATACCCGGTTTTTTCCCCAAAGCCTTCCGTTGTAAGCGTTACGGTGCGCCCGTTCTCGGATAACGCCGCGGACTTTACCGAAGCTCCGCGGTCTAACAAATAACGCGCCGGATCTTCCGCCGTATTTTTATTCATTTCCGTGCTGAAATCGACGGTTATTACGCCGTTTTCCGCGTAAAACCCCGTGACGTACGGCGTTGTCGTATCCTGTTCCGTGGTGAATTCAACTGCGGTTGAAGGCGCGGAGACGTTGCCGCCGTTGTCCGTCGCTTTGACTGTCACGGTATACGTGCAAACTTCGTCAAGTCCGGTGATCTCAGCCGTGTTGTACGCGCCGTGAACCGTGTAATTGCGTTCGTCTTTTCCGTCCGCCAGCGTTACGGTGTACGTGTATATGCCCGTATCGTCTTCCGATGCGGTCCAGCTTATTTTCGCGCCGTCGCACGTCACGTCGCTTACCGATACGTCGGCAGGAGCTGACGGCGCGGTCTTGTCTTCACTGTATACGATATTGAAGCACGTGACCGAGGACAGTTTTGACACGTCGTTTACCGTTACCGTCTGCGACTGACCGGGGTCAAGTATGAAAATATTGTCCGAGCATACGAACGTATCCTCTTCTCCGCTTACGAGCTCAACACCGACGGCGATCTTATCGCCTGTATTTTTTATCGTGACGTCGTTTCCGGACACGGTATATTCAAGCGTCGTGCGCGGCAGATAGAACAGACAGCCCGGCTCGCTTTCATAATTGTAATACATATACGTTCTGTTGTAAAACCCGCCTTCAATTATCAGATCGTATACGAGTATCAGAGGCGTGTGCGCCGTCTGCTCGGCCGACAGATAAAATTCTTTTGCGTAGTTTACTGCGTCACCCGTTTTGCAGTCGAACGTTTCGGTTTTTATGATCTGCAGTTCTTCGCCGTACGCCGTGACTTTCACCTGCGCTTTTTTGCCCGACAGCTGCTGCGTATCGTCAAGTATATATACCGGCAGCTTAAGCTCTTCCGGCTCTTTTACGGCGTTAAACGTATTGTAATGATCCGCCAGAGCCGCCGCCATGAGCGGGCGGTACGCGTCCTGCATAAGATAATACGAAAGCTTCGGCGCGCCGTACCAGTCTACTATGGACCACGAGGCGCCGGGGTAGTTGTCGTTTAATTTATATATAACGTTTGCGGAATTGTACGGCGCTTTTATACGCGAGTTTATCGCAAGCGGATAATCCGCCTGCGCCTGAGAGAGCTGCGAGCCTCTTATAAGGTCGTCAAGACCGTTTACCTCCGTAAACAGTCCGGCGTAATACATGTGCGTATCCATGTCGTAGCCGTGCGGCGTGGGATTCCAGCCGTAATAGCCGTTAAACGTCGCGGTGTGATAGCTTACAGTCCCTTTTTTCTGTACCGGCCACTGCTGTATTTCCGCATCCGTCGCGTATTTTTCGATCGAGCTTCGGTTCATCATACTGCCGAGCCCGTATTCGTGCATATTCAGCTCTTTTACGGACGTGTAAGTTTTGATATAGTATTCCGGCGTATGACCGGACCACCAGATATGATCGTGTCTTATATTCGCAGCCGCCATGCCGCCGTCCTGCCGCCAGAAATCGCGCGTGCCGTCGTTATCGTACGTCAGCTTGCCCATATTGGTAAGCACTTTGTCCGTATACGGCGCTTCGCCCTCGTTGCCGCCGCCGTAAACGAACAGCGACGGACGGTTGCGCAGGCGTTTCGTATTAAGCTCCACCGTCTCGTATAAAACGTCCGCGGGCTGTGTTTTTGAACTGTCCCAGCAGCACGGCCATTCCTGATAAACGCAGATGCCGTATTCATCGCAGAGGTCGTAGAATTCTTCCGTCTCCACAAGTCCGCCGCCCCAGGCGCGCAGAAAGTTTATGCCCGCGTCGTGCGCACGGGACAGTATTTTATCGTAGTCTTCGCGGCTGAAACGCATCATGGCGTCGATAGTACACCAGCCGGCGCCTTTCATATATACGTTTTTGCCGTTTACGACGAACTGTCTGTTGTATTTGCTGCTGTTCTCGCCGGACGGGAACGGCTTTGTTTGTAGTTGTCTTATACCGAATTCGGATTCGGAGGACGATACTCCTTTATCCGATACGAAGGTGACTTTCAGGGTATACAGATTCTGCTCACCGTAGCCGTTAGGCCACCACAGACGGGCGTCCGGCAGATCGCCTCTGTAGCGAAGAGTGACGGAGTCACCGTTATACGAAACTTTTTCCGTAAAATAAGCGGCTTGCCCCGTGAAGTTTTTGGGTATGACGGACACCGTAAGGTCTCCGTTTATGTTTTTGTTTTCGGAATCGAGTTTTATGGCGAAATCAAGCGTGCCGTTTTGACAGTCCGCGGTCGCGACGAAAGGATGATCAAGCGTCGTATCCGGCTTGTCCTCAATCCATACGGACTGCCAGATGCCCAGCGGATACAGCTTTGCGTAGTGCCAGCCGTAGCTGCAGTTGAAAACGACGGTCCTCGTATAATCCTTTGCCGCCGCCAGATAAACGACAAGCGTGTTTTCACCCTGTTTTATAAAGTCTGAAACGTCTATATACGGACCGCCGAACATGCCCTCGTGCGAGCCGATCTTTACTCCGTTCAAATAAAAATCCGAGACGTTGCAGACGCCGTCAAAATTTAAAAATACGTTTTTCCCGCTGCCTTCGTAATTGAAGGTCTTTTTGTAATACCAGCTTTTTTCGCCGTATTTGTTTGCGGATTTCATGTTCGTGCCGACGTACGGGTCTTTTATCACGCCCGCCTCGTATAACGCGGTATGTACGCTGCCCGGCACGGGGGCGTCTATGGCGGAATCAAAGCCTTCGCCCTTTATAAGCGAATCTTTGTCGCCTTTTTCAATAAGCTGCCATTTGCCGTCAAGGCTCAGCTTATAATTTCCGTCCGTCAGATTGTCTTCACCTTTTTGAAACGTTACGGTCTTCGCTTCGGACTCCATGACGCACGGATCGTTTTTATAGTAGTTTTTCTGCTCCGCGTCGGCAAGACTGACAGCGGAGACGGTGACCGGAAGCAACAGCAATACCGACAGTATCAGCGACAGTAAAGTAATTGTTTTTTTCATTCTTCGCTCCTTTCACGCGCCTCCGCGTTATTTTATAACAGTTCTATGCCGTTTTCTTTGCAGATACGTACGGTCTCTTCGTCCCATACGGACGACTGCACCTCGCCTATATGCGCTTTGTTCATTATAAGCATGCACAGCCTCGACTGACCTATACCGCCGCCTATCGTAAGCGGCAGCTCATCGTTTAAAAGCGCCTTGTGGAAGGGCCTTTCCGCCCAGTCGTCGCAGCCTCTTATATGAAGCTGTTTAATAAGCGATTCTTTATCCACTCTTATGCCCATGCTCGATACCTCAAACGGTATGTCAAGCAGCTCGTTATAAAAGATTATATCGCCGTTCAAGCTCCAGTCGTCGTAGTCCGGCGCGCGTCCGTCGTGAATGCTGCCGTCGGACAACGCTCCGCCTATCTGCGAAATAAACACCGTTTTGTATTCTCTTGCCGCCAGAAGTTCTCGCTCTTTGGGCGTCTTGCCGGGATATTTCTGCAACAGTTCTTCACTGCTTATGTACGTGACGCGGCGGTCGAGCTTATGCGTAAGCACGGGATAAATATTCATTAAAGCTTCCTGCGTATCGCAGATGCAGGCGACGATCGTATCGACTATTGTGTGAAGATACTCTTCGTTTCTCTGCTCTTTTGTGATTATTTTTTCCCAGTCCCACTGGTCAACGTATATGGAATGGATATTGTCAAGGCTTTCCTCGTCGCGCCTTATGGCGTTCATATCCGTGTAAAGCCCGCGGCCCGGCTTGAAGCCGTATTTCGCAAGCGCCATCCTCTTCCACTTTGCAAGCGAATGTACGATGGACGCCGTGCCGTTCACGGCGGGGATGTCAAAGCTGACGGGACGTTCAACGCCGTTTAACCCGTCGTTCAATCCCGTTGAATCCACCACCATGAGCGGCGCGGACACTCTCTGCAAATCAAGCATGCCCGCCAGGTTATCCTGAAATATCCTTTTTGTCAAAGCTATCGCTTTCTGCGTTTCGTATAAGTCGAGTAACGATCTGTAGCCTTCCGGCACTTTTACGGTGTTCATTTTTTTATATTCCTTTTTTATTCTTTTTCTTTGTTTACGAGTATGAATATCGCTGCGGCAAGCGCTGCACCTATGAGCGGTGCTGCGGTGAATACCCAGACTTCAGCTAACGGCGTTGTGTTTCCGGTGAACGCGAGTATGAGCGCGGGACCGAAAGATCTTGCCGGGTTGACGGACGTTCCCGTGAGCGGGATTCCGAAAATGTGGATGAGCGTCAGCGTAAGACCTATGACGAGACCTGCCGCGGATCCGAATTCCTTTTTGCTCGTTACGCCTAAGATAACGTATACGAAAACGCAGGTGAGAACTATCTCGGCCGCTATCGCGCCCCACATGGAAATTCCGAGAGCGCTTCCGGAATAGCTGTTCGTGCCCAAGCCCTGCTCGATCCCCTTCTGACCGCAGATACCGAGAAGGATCGCGGCTCCGGCTATACCGCCGAGATACTGAGCGATGACGTAACCGATAAAGTCTTTAACGGTCATTTTCTTGTTTATCAGCATGGATAGAGATACCGCGGGATTTATATGGCATCCGGAGACGTTGCCGACGGAATAAGCCATTCCCACGATCACAAGACCGAACGCGACCGCTATGATAAGCGTTGACACTGCAAGCGGTACGGCGATGCCGGTAGAGCCGACAAGGCTGTTAGCCGTGACCGCGGCTCCGCATCCGAAAAGGACGAGGACGGCGGTACCGATAAACTCTGCTGCGTACTTTTTAAAACTTGACATATTTTCCTCCTTTTACCTTGCGGTATTATATTTTACCCTTACGGGCGATTTTCTTCGGGTGTGCAGACGAAACATTCGTAATTCTCTGCTTTAAGCTCCTTTGCGGCGCTATTTGCATCCGCTTCGTCTTTGAAAATACCGAAAACGGACGGACCGCTTCCGCTCATCAACGCATTATACGCATTATTTTTCATCATTATTCGTTTTATATTGTCATCGCATTTGCCGTTTATCTCAAAAGCGTTATACAAACCGGCGCACACGCCGTTTATATTGCCTTTGTTTATCATTTCAGTTATGTCATCCGAGCTTTTTATCTGTCTTTTTCCGTGGCCGTCAAGTATCTCAAACGCTTCTTTCGTTGATACGGTGGTATTTCCTTTCGCGACGGCGAAAACGCACCGCGGCAGAGGCGGAAGATCTTCCAACACCTCTCCTATACCGTAGGCGCGGCAAAGGCCTCTTTTGATGCAGAAAGGAACGTCGGCTCCGAGCTTTTTTCCCATTTTCAAAAGCTCATCTGCTGAAAACGGTTCGCCGTAAAGCGTATTCAAAGCTCTGAGGACCGCCGCCGCGTCGGACGAGCCGCCGCCGAGCCCGGCGGAAACGGGGATCTTTTTTTGTAAGTAAACGTCCGCACCGCCTTTTATGCCGCTTTGCTCAAAAAACAGCTTTGCCGCGGACACGGCGAGATTGCCGCCGTATTCAAGCTTTTTATTGCTGCATCCGAAAGTTATCCCGTGCTCCGTTTTCTTCACCGTCAGCGTGTCGAACAAAGTCACGCTCTGCATTATGCTTTCTATTTTGTGATAACCGTCAGCCATGCGCTCCCCTACCTCAAGAAACAGGTTGAGCTTTGCGGGAGCCTTGACCGTCATTTCGTTCATTACATTATTTCCTTTCCTTCAAGGAATTCATTATGAATATGCTTCCGAGAGCGCCTAAAAACACGCCGCCGACCGCTGCCGCAATGACTATCCACAAAGATACTTTTCTGTTTAATACGCCGACAATGTCTTCTTCCGTCTGCTCTTCCGTGACGGACTCTGTCGTTTCCTTTTCGGTCGTTTCGTCAGTTTCAGGCTCCGTTTCGGTTTCCGTTTCCGTCTCTGTTTCAGTTTCTGTTTCCGTTTCGGTTTCCGTCTCTGTCTCTTCTTCGGTCTCGGTTTCGGTTTCCGTATCCGATGCGGGTTCAATGCCGTATTCTTCCATGCGCATTACGGTGACTTTATACTCAGCAACTGTCCCGTCCTCCGCCGTGCATTTTACGGTGAAGACGTTTTCTCCGGTTTCAAGCTGATCCGGTCCTTCCGTTTCCGTTTTTGCTTTTTTATCCGCCGCGTCGCCTTTTATTGAAATACTTTCAACTTCATAAGGAACGTAGACGATATAGTTAAAGACGTCCGCAGAAAACGAAGGAGATATCCTGCCCTCCGATACGGAAACGGACGAAAGCTCCGCGTTTGAGCTGGCTTTGTAGTCCGGGTCCTGCTTCATTTTGGCTTTTATCGTGTAAGTCGTGGTATCGCTGCCGTTTTCCGCGGTAACTTTTATGCGAATCGTGTTGCTTCCGACGGACAGGCGCGAGCCGCTAATATCTACCGATGCTTCGGAGTCGTTTGATTTGGCGTTTATTTTAAGCGCGCTGAGCGTATATTCGACCTCGCCGTCTATTTCGTATTCCGTTGTTTCAGGCGAGAATCCGGGTTTGATATCATAGCCTTCGACAGACAGAGATTTAAGACTGCTGTCCGTTGACAGCGGTCTTGCGACCGTGACGGAATAAGAAGCGGAAAGGCCGGATAACTCGTTTTCCGTGTCCGAGACCTGGCTTATGTCCGCCTTTATGCTTATCTTATCTCCGACCGACGCTTTGTCCGACACTCTGAAGCTGAGGCTGACGACGGTCTTCTGCGAGTTTATCGGCGAT
>JAEEGW010000282.1 GCA_016280525.1 Clostridiales bacterium | reverse complement strand
CAGCGGCACCTCCGGTCCGCCGTGAACGCCGTTTTCCGTAACGCCTTCTTCTATTGCGTACGGTCTTGAATAAACCGTAAGCGTTTTGCTGTTGAAATTCGACGACGCGTCCGAGAACTCTATGCCGTTTTCGGCGCGCACTATGCAGCCGTCAAACCGTCCGCCCTGCGCTCTGTACGGATAGTCAAGGTCTTTATCCTGAATATTTACTGCGTTTGCAATAGTTATTGAGAATATAGTTATAAAAATAACTAAAAATAGAGAAATTATTCTTTTTATC
Organism: Clostridiales bacterium; assembly: GCA_016280525.1. GTDB lineage: Bacteria > Bacillota > Clostridia > Oscillospirales > CAG-272 > UBA1248. The sequence goes on along the minus strand of JAEEGW010000282.1, from coordinate 5,878 downwards.
ATAGTTGGCCTCCTAACTATTATGGATGTACAGAGTATCCATATTTAGCATTACTATAACTATGCAGTTCGCTTAAATCAATAACTCGCTCTCTGCAATTATTATAATAACAATCGTTTATTAAGCATTTTTTGTTGCCGTTGATGTCTGCAATTCCTTTTAAAACAATGTAATGCCCTGTGTTTGTTCCCCACCCCATTTGCGATGTATTTGAGTATTTGCAAAGCAACGAAATAGGTCTGTTTGCAAGATATGAGTTTAATTTTGATAAAAATCCGCTTTCGTTATATTCATATTGAATTAATTCGTTATTTCCAATATACAAAGGTGTATCATTATTTAAATAATTATTTAAAGTCGATGCCATAAGATTATAGTTCGACGTTTCACTTCTTCCGGCTATTACTTCATCTTCAGTTGCGTAAATATTATAGAATCTAAGTATCATACACACACAGGCCCATCCACATGAATCTTGGTGACCTTGCATATATACTGGAACATCATATCCACAATACTCAAAGTTCCAATAGTGTTCATCAAGAATGTATTCCGTGACAGTTAATGATGAACTCGACGCAGAAAGATAATATGACGGTTTGCTGGCATTTATTATTTTATATGAGTTTGTTGGAGAATTATATATTATATACCACTTAGTGCTGGAAATAGCAGTATTAGTTGAAAATCCAAGCGTTGCACCTGATGAAGAAAAGGTTGCCTTTAAATAATAGTTCGTACTGTATCCGGTAGTAGTATCAGTGGGCGATGTACTTGTCGGCGGCATCAAAAACGAAAGAGTGTATTTTCCGCCGCCCACATAGTTTACAGAAACAAACTGGCTTTTTTCTCTTGTTGAACCGAACGCAGTATTTGATACTTCCAGTCCAAAAGTCATATTTACCGTAGTTCCCGAAACAGTCGCGTTTTTCGTTAGGTACTTATTTGCGTAATCGTTCTTAATTCTATATACCGACTTGTTTGTTATATTTGAGGTTTCACTCGTTGGCAGTTCTTCGGAATAATGAATTGTCAGATAAGGTTTGTTGGATGTGTTGTTAATTGTATTTATAATTGCATAGCAGGCATCTGTTTCAGCGTACTTTTTCATTACGAATCCTTCAAATGTCGACGTTTCTCCAAAATACCGGAACATATATGTCAAATCAACAGAATAACTGCCGGCTGCGGTTATATATACAATACCGGGATAAGAGGTGCTATATGAATTGTAGAGCAGTGAACTTACTGTGCTTGAATTAGGATCCCAATATAAAGTGCACGGGTAAAAATAATATAAAGTATTATTTGTGGTCGCTGCGTTTGAACAATAAAAGTTATATTTCACCTCACATATCTGATTTAAAGAAGTCAATGTTCCTAAAAAACTTTGTAAACTTGGGAATTTTACAAAGAATCTTGAAATGCCGAGGGTTGACGTATTATATCCAATACAGGCCGTGGATGCGCTTTGATTAACAGTTGTACTATTTTGATTGACTTGTACATCTTTAATTTTTGTGGTAGTCGCATATGTAAAAACCGGATCTACGGTTATAGGATAAACAGTATTTTCATCATTTATAAATGCATCATCAACATGAATTGAATATCTGTATTCCTTGCTGTCCACGAGTTCTTCAAGGTTGATCCTTCCTCCGCCGGGGTTTCCTTCCGAATCAAATATTTCAAGCTGATTTATATAAGCAATGATTATGCCGTTTTTATCAACAAGATTGACCACGTCATCTGTTTGAATCGCTTTAAGACCGTTTGTATAAATACGATACTCAAAATCCGTTATATTACCCGGAGATGAAATGATGATATCTTCCTTGATTCCCGAAAACATCGGAGAATAAACGAGTTTTGTTCCTTCGTTGAATGCATTGTCATATTCAATATAGTTTTCTTTATCAGATTTAAAACACTTTTTGGAAGCAATTTCATTGTCGAAAATAATTGGAGCAAAAGAAACGTTGAAATCCTCAAATGTCACACTGATAGGAGCTTTTTCAGACAATGATAACGGTAATTCTATCTTAATATCGTTATCTGGATTGTAATAGACTCTATTTTCTATATCATACTTTAGAATGTTAGTTTTGTCAAGTGCTTTTTCTTCGGATATATATTTTATATTTTCACCGAACATATATGCAGATAAAGTTCCGTCAATGTTAAGATACACTATAGAACTCAAATCCTTTTCCATAGTCTTCAATCTGACTACAGCGTTACTATCCTTGATATCTGTATCTTGCATACTGAGAGGTATGTCTGAGTCTCGCAGTTTGAAATTTTTAAGTTGACTTGTTTCAAATGCTCCGGGGCTTGTCTCAAGAATTGAATAGAGGTCTTCATTTGCTTCAAAAATCATCTGATCCTCGTCGTCCGCCTTTACAGGGAATATAAAAGCGGTAAACAACGTACAGATTGCTATAACAATTGTAAATATCCTTTTTGTTCTTGATAGAATTAAATTTGGTTGATATATTTTTTCATTATTCTTTCCTTTTTTTGATAATTTTTATTTTTCGCTTTTTCGGGCTTTTACGTCCCGGGAAAGCGCGCCCTTACTGGTCCACGGTCTTTGATATCTCGTCATAGTCTCCGCCGCTGCCGTATATCTTGTATCTGATTACGGCGCGGTACGTACCGGACGATACCGGAAGACTGTGACTTACCGAGCCTGAGCTTGACGAAACGGTATCTATCCAGTGACCGCCGTCCACGTCGTTCCACCAGAACAACATGAATCTTTTTTGAATCGTGATCTCTATCGTTGCTCCGGTAGTTAAACCGCTGTAGCCGTAATATTGCGCTATAACGCTTGCAATATCATTTTCAACAGTTAATACTTCATTTGTTATATCTGTATAACTGTACGGTTCTACAGGATCGTCAGGCACGGGCTCTTCCTCGATATCGTACGCGTACGCCGGTACGGCGCAGCCGAACGCGAAAATCAAGGCTAAAAGCAAACACAACCTTTTCATAACAACACCTCCTTTCCCGGCAAAAAGCCGAATTTTATATATCGGTTTATTCCGAACCGATATATAAAACGGAGATGTATCAAAAAATTATCAAAATAAATTGTAAAATTTATTATTATCAGCCAAGTTTTACACTTTCTATAATCTTTATTATTGTATTTTCCGATATATCTTCATGCAACGTTAATAAAAATTTGTACCCTTCGTTTTCCCAAGCTACATAAATATGATCTGTTTTTCTTGCGTATAAGCACTCAATACCGTTGATCTTGATTTTCGTTATTTCAGCGCTTTCCGTATTAATCGTCATGCCGCCGTGTGCCGGGATTTGATCAAACATCAACTTTTTTTCACCTTTTTCATATATGAGTACACGACTGAATATCGTGCCGTCGTCATATCTGGTGATTTTTTCGTCAACAAATATGTAACCGTCCGGTATAAACGCGGGAGTATAGAACTCGGTTATTCTGGTTTTTGCTTTCTTATCTGTGCTTTGACCTATACTCGAGCCTTTGTCGAATACGGCGACTATAAAGCTTGCTATTTTCATTCTGACAGGCTTTATAGCTGTACAACCGGTCAAGATGATCGCGGCGGCTATAAGGATTATGACTATTTTTTTGATCCGATGCTTTTTAGTGTATTTTTCAGGATGCTCGGTCAAGCGCCGTATACGCTGAGAAAAAGCGTTTGACGGCGCAAACGTACATTCCGTATTCACAAGCTCCGCGCCCTCCGCCTCAAGCAGAGCGTAAACGAGACGCGATTTTACCGTATCATTCATTTTCTTCATCCTCCAACATGGTTCTCAGTTTCACAAGTGAGCGGTAATATATATTTTTGACGTTGCCCTCGCTCATACCGGCGAGCTTTGCGATTTGATCAAAGCTCATTTCTTCATATAAACGAAGAAGTATTATATGCCTTTCTCGGCTTTGCAGCCGTTTTACGGCATTATTCAGTTTTTCCGTTCGTTCGGTTTTAACGATCCGATCAAAAACGCTGTCGTCAAATTCCGCGTTTTCCGAGGCGGCGGTATTAAAAAGATCCGCGTCGCGCTTTTTCTTTCGCTTCACGTTTATGACTTTATTTTTAAGCGTCGTCATAACGTATCCCGCGGCGGAGCGTGACGCGGGATCGTCGATTTTATTGATATTTTTCGCAAGCGAAAGAAATGCTTCCTGCACCGCGTCCTCAGCCTCCGATCTCGTTTGCAGCTGTGAGACGGCGTAATTATACATTTTCAAAAAATAACGGTCATATATTTCCGTCAGTTTTGATCTGTCTTCCGGCGTTTCCGCTATGGATAATAAAAATAACAGCATATAAGCCTCATAATGTTTTTTGTGTTGTTATTATACCATAAAAGAATAAAACAGGCAACCCTTTTTTTCAGGTTTTTGCCTGTTTTCTTTATTTTTGTACCGTCTCTTGACGCGACGGTTTTGCCTTTGCGTTTATTTTACGATAAGGTTGATTATCCTTCCCGGGACGTAGATCTCTTTGACTATCTGCTTTCCGTCAAGCTGGGCGGCGAATTTGCCGGAGTCTTTGACCGCGGCGACGGCGGCGTCCTTGTCCGCGCCGGCGGGAATGACCACCGTTCCGCGCGACTTGCCGTTGAACTGCACGCCTATCTCAACCGTGCTGTCCACGGTCTTATTCTCGTCGTATTCGGGCCACGGGGTGACGGCGAGCAGGGTCTTATGACCTAAGCTCTCCCACATTTCCTCGGTCAGATGCGGGGCGAACGGTGAAAGCAGCTTGATAAACGTCTCAACGTCGAACTTCGTTATTGCGCCCGCCTTGCCGAATTCATTTATAAGCGTCATCAGCGCGGCTATCGCCGTGTTGTACTTCATTGCCTCTATGTCGTCGCCGACTTTTTTGATCGTCTTATGGACCAGGCTCTCAAGCTTTGCGTCCTCTTCCTTCGCGGTCATTATGTCGGTCAGGGAAGCTACTCTTTCAAGAAAACGCTTGCAGCCCTTGACTGAATCGTCGTTCCACGGAGCCGCGGCGGTGTAGTCGCCCATGAACAGCACGTAGGTGCGCAGTGTGTCCGCGCCGTATTTGTCGACTATATCGAGAGGGTCTATAACGTTGCCGGCGGATTTGCTCATTTTATTGCCATCCGGACCTAAGATAAGTCCCTGATAGGAGCGCTTCGCGTACGGTTCTTTCGTGTTGACCTCGCCTATGTCGTATAAGAATCTGTGCCAGAAGCGGGAGTAGAGCAGATGGCGCGTTACGTGCTCCATACCGCCGTTGTACCAGTCTACCGGCATCCAGTATTTCATCTTTTCCGGGTCGGCGAAAGCTTTATCGTTGTGCGGATCTATGAAGCGCAGGAAATACCAGGAAGATCCCGCCCACTGCGGCATCGTGTCCGTCTCGCGCTTGGCGTCGCCGCCGCACTTCGGGCATTTGCAGTTTACGAACGATTCTATGCGCGCAAGCGGCGACTGTCCGTCCGTGCCCGGCTCAAAGTTTTCAACGTCCGGCAGAACGAGCGGAAGCTCTTCATAAGGAACGCCTACCGTGCCGCATTTCGGACAGTGGATAAGCGGTATCGGCTCGCCCCAGTATCTCTGACGGTTGAACGCCCAGTCCTTCATCTTGTACTGAACGCCCTTTTTGCCTATACCTTTTTCGCCTAAATATTCAAGCATCGCGGCGATGGAATCTTTTTTGTTGTCGTACTGATTCAAGAAACCGGAGTTTATCATCTTACCGTCGCCGGTGTAGGCTTCTTTTTCTATATCTCCGCCCTCTATGACCTGGATTATGTCAACGCCGAATTTCTTTGCGAACTCATAGTCTCTCTGATCGTGCGCCGGAACAGCCATTATCGCGCCGGTGCCGTAGCCCATCAT
>JAEEGW010000281.1 GCA_016280525.1 Clostridiales bacterium | reverse complement strand
CAGATACCGCAGATCAGACCGTCGCGACGGTCAAGCAGGTCGGCTACGCCCTCTTTTATCTCGCCGTTTCTGAAAAACGCGGTTATGAACTTGCCGGAGCCGTCCGGCTCGTCACCGCCGGAGAAACCGCCGGGGATGAATATCATCTGCGACTCTTTCAGCTTCTTTGCAAATTCCGCAACGCTTGCTCTTATGCCGTCCGCCGTCAGGTTGTTTATGACGAATATCAGAGGTTCCGCGCCAGCGTCCGCGACGGCTTTCGCGCTGTCGTATTCGCAGTTAGTGCCCGGAAAAGCGGGAATCAGCACTCTCGGTTTCGCGCATTTGACCGCCGAAGCCTTGCGCCCGGCTGCTTTATATTCAAATTTAACAAGCGGCGTGTCCGCGTTTTTGATGTTGCACGCGTAAACGCTCTCGAGCCTGTCCTCGTATATACCGGTCAGCTCTTTGAGGTCAATTATTTCATTTTTGTATTTTATCTCTTTTCTGTCCGTCGTTATACCTATAAGCACGCCGTCAATATCTTCTGTAGCTTCAACCGCGAACGCGGCGCCTCTGCGCTTGAATATATCAAATACGTTAAGGTCGGATGTGTATTCAAATCCGATCATATTGCCGACGCTCATTTTCATAACGGACTCGGCTATGCCGCCGATGCCGGTCACGTAACACGATATGACTTTGCCGGAACGTATAAGCGCGGTCACTTTGTCAAACAGGGCGAGAACGCTGTCCTTGTCCGGCAGTCCGTTTTCATCGTACTTCGGCGCAAGCAGATAAACGTTATGGCCGGCTGACTTGAACTCCGGGCTGATTATGTTATGCACTTTATCCGTCGTGACGGCAAACGATACGAGCGTCGGCGGAACGTCAAGCTGCTCAAAGCTGCCGCTCATGGAGTCCTTGCCGCCTATCGCCGCGATGCCTAAATCCTTCTGCGCCTGCAACGCGCCGAGCAGAGCGGAGAGGGGCTTGCCCCAGCGTTTACCGCTCGTACCGGGCTTTTCAAAATATTCCTGGAACGTTAAATACGTGTCTTTTATGTCCGCGCCCGCCGCTATGAGCTTGCAGACGGATTCTACCACCGCCGTGTAAGCGCCGTGATACGGGCTTTTTTCTGTTATGAACGGGTCGTACGCCCAGCTCATGACGGAGCAGTCGTCCGTGTGACCTTTTTCAACGGATATCTTCTGCACCATAGCCTGTATAGGCGTGAGCTGATACTTGCCGCCGAACGGCATGAGCACGGTGTTTGCGCCTATCGTCGAGTCGAATCTCTCCGATAAGCCTCTCTTTGAGCAGATATTCAGATCCGCGGCGATCTTTTTATAATTTTCCGTAAATCCGCCGTCGATCCTGCTTTCAAATATTTCCGGCACATCCGGCGTTATGTCTATGTGTTTTTCCGCGCCGTTGGAATTTAAAAATTCACGGCTTATGTTAACTATTTTTTCGCCGTTCCAGCGCATAACGAGCCTCGGCGTCTCGGTAACGACCGCAACGGGACAAGCTCTAAGGTTTTCTTTGCCGGCAAGCGCCAGAAACGCGGAAACGTCGCTTTCGGCTACCACGACGGCCATCCTCTCCTGCGATTCGCTTATCGCAAGCTCCGTTCCGTCAAGCCCCTCGTACTTTTTCGGTACGGCGTTCAAGTCTATGTCAAGACCGTCCGCCAGCTCGCCGATAGCAACGGAAACGCCGCCGGCGCCGAAGTCGTTGCAGCGCTTTATCATCCTGCAGGCGTCTCTGTTTCTGAACAACCTCTGCAGCTTTCTTTCCTCGGGCGCGTTGCCTTTCTGCACCTCCGCGCCGCATTCCTGCACGGAATGAGCGGTGTGGGATTTTGAGCTGCCCGTCGCGCCGCCTATGCCGTCGCGTCCCGTAGCGCCGCCTAAAAGTATTACAACGTCGCCGGGCGCGGGTCTTTCACGCCTTACGTTTTCAGCAGGAGCGGCGGCTATCACCGCGCCTATCTCCATTCGCTTTGCCGCGTAGCCGGGATGATATATCTCGTCAACTATGCCCGTCGCAAGTCCAATCTGGTTGCCGTACGACGAATAACCCGCCGCGGCTGTGGTGACTATTTTTCTCTGCGGGAGCTTGCCCTCTATCGTTTCCGATACGGGGACGGTCGGGTCCGCCGCGCCCGTAACGCGCATCGCCGCGTAAACGTAGGAGCGGCCGGATAACGGATCGCGTATCGCGCCGCCTATGCACGTCGCCGCGCCGCCGAACGGCTCTATCTCCGTCGGGTGGTTGTGCGTTTCGTTCTTGAACAACAGCAGCCACGGCTCGTCTTTGCCGTCAACGTTGACGGTTATCCTGACCGTGCAGGCGTTTATCTCCTCGGATTCATCCAAGCGAGGCAGCTTGCCCTTTGCTTTTAAGTAACGCGCGCCGACTGTTGCTATATCCATAAGGCAGACAGGCTTCGTTCTGCCTAATTCTTTACGTACGTTTATATAATCGTCGTACGCTTTCTGCAAAAGTTTATCTTCAAATTTAACGGAATCTATCTGCGTCAAAAACGTGGTGTGGCGGCAGTGGTCGGACCAGTACGTGTCTATCATTCTGATCTCTGTTATCGTCGGGTCGCGGTCTTCTTTTATGAAATACCGCTGGCAGAACGCAATGTCGTCTAAGTCCATAGCAAGACCGTACGATCTTACGAAATCGGAAAGCTGATCCCGGCTCAGCTTCGTAAACCCGTCAAGCGTCTTTACCGTCGTCGGTATGTCGAATTTTGTTTTAAGCGTTTCGGGCTTTTCAAGCGAAGCCTCGCGCGCCTCCACGGGGTTTATGACGTATTTTTTTATCTTTTCTATATCGCTGTCCGACAGATCGCCGTACAGCGCGTATATTTTTGCGGAGCGCACGTCGGGGCGCTCGAGCTGTGATATTATCTGTATGCACTGCGCCGCAGAATCCGCCCTCTGATCGAACTGTCCCGGCAGAAACTCAACGGCGAAAGCGTACGCGTCATCGAGTTTGAGCGACTCGTAAACAACGTCCGTCTGCGGCTCGGAAAACACGGTTTTGACGGAATAGTCAAACAGATCCTTATCTATGTTTTCCGCGTCGTATCTGTTGAACACGCGCACGCCGGACAGGCTTTCAATGCCTAAAAACGATCTTAAGTCGTTATAAAGCGCCTTTGCTTCGTTGTCGAGCCCCGGCTTTTTTTCAACGAAAATTCTGTAAACCATATCAGTTATCCTTTGCCTGCAATGCTTTTTTTCCTATGTCAGATCTGTAATACATATTATCAAATTTAACGGTCTTTACCGCCTCGTACGCTTTGTTTATCGCACCTTCAAGCGTATCCGCGATACGTGTCACGCCCAAAACGCGGCCGCCGGACGTGACGAGCTTTCCGTCCTGCAGCTTCGCCCCGGCAACGTAAATGCCGTCTTT
>JAEEGW010000280.1 GCA_016280525.1 Clostridiales bacterium | reverse complement strand
GCGGTTTATCTTGACGGCGGACGGCAGGCCGCGGAGGATTTCCTTTATCCGCTGCTCATCCCGCAGATAGAAAAGACGTCCGTACAGACCAAAGACTATAAATCCCTTTTACAGCAGTTCATACAGAAAGAATCCGGAGAATTCGTTGAATACGCGCTTGAAAAAGAAGAAGGACCGGATCACAATAAGACCTTTTACATGACCGTAAAATATCAGAACAATATCGTCGGGCGCGGATCGGGAAAAAGCAAGCGCGCCGCGGAACAGGCGGCGGCGCACGACGCGCTGGTGCTTTTCGGAGAGCTGACGGATGAGTCATAAAAACATACCCGTTTTCATCCCGCATTTAGGCTGTCCGAACGACTGCGTTTTCTGCAATCAGAGAAAGATAACGGAGCATCTAAGCTTTGACGAGGACAGCGTAAAGGACGGCATAGACGAAGCGGTCAAAACTCTTCTGCCGGGCGACGACGCGGAGATCGCGTTTTTCGGCGGATCGTTTACCGGTATCGACCGCGAGCTTATGATAAGACTTCTCCGGCTCGGTCACACGTATATAGAGCGCGGCGCCGTCTCTTCCCTGCGCTGCTCCACGAGGCCGGATTACATAGACGGCGAAATTCTTGATATTTTGAAAAAATACGGCGTAAAAACGGTGGAGCTCGGCATACAGTCAACGGACGATAAGGTCCTGGCAGCGTGCAGAAGAGGCCACACGGCGGCTCAGTCGTTTACCGCAATGAAAATGATAAAGGACGCTGGCTTTTCGCTTATAGGTCAGATGATGACGGGGCTTCCCGGCGCTTCACCGGGATCCGAAATACAGACCGCGGAGGATATCTGCAGATACGCGGACGGAGCGAGGATATACCCCGTAGTCGTCTTCAAAGACACGGAGCTTGCGTTCATGGCGGAGGCGGGAGCATACAAGCCTTACACGCTTGAAGAACTCGTGACAAGGACGGCGGACGTAAAAGAGGTATTTATAAAGCACGAGATCCCGACGATACGCGTGGGCCTTCAGGCAAACGAAGGACTTACCGGCGGGGACGAGATCGCCTGCGGCGGATACGACGAGGCGATAGGCGAGCGGTGCGATTCTCTTATATATTACAGACGCATTTCCGCTCTTCTGGCGGACATCAGCTCAGATCACGCAGTCATAGCCGTGCCGCGCGGACATATATCGCGCGCCGCGGGACACAAAAAAGAAAACAAAACGCGCTTATACGCGCAGTTTGGAATAAAAGACATAAAATTTATTGAAAAGGACATGCCGCCGTACACGGCGGAGATCATCGGAAGATAATGTATTTAAAATCTATTGAACTTCAGGGCTTCAAATCATTCCCGGAAAAGACCACTCTTACTTTCAAAGAGGGCATAACCGTCATAATCGGGCCGAACGGAAGCGGAAAATCAAATATCGCGGACGCCATGCGCTGGGTTTTAGGCGAGGTGTCGTCGCGCAACATACGCGGAACAAAGATGGAGGACATCATTTTCGGCGGCTCGGAGACGAGAAAACCGTCGAGCTTCGCGCAGGTCTCGCTTACGCTTGACAACTCCGGGCAAGAGGACAAGCTGCCCATAGAATACGACGAGGTCACGGTTACGCGCCGTTATTTCCGCGGCGGAGACAGCGACTATCTCATAAACGGCAAGCAGTGCCGCCTGAAAGACATACACGCGCTGTTCATGAACACCGGTATAGGCAAGGGCGGTTATTCCGTCATAGGTCAGGGCAGGATAGCGGAGATAGTATCGCTGAAAAGCGAAGACCGCCGTATAGTGTTTGAAGAAGCGGCGGGCATATCAAAATACAAATTCAGCAAAAACGAAGCGCTCAAAAAGCTGACCGTCACAAGAGAAAATTTAACGAGGTTAAACGATATAAACAGCGTTTTAGCGTCGCGCGTCGGTCCGCTTGAAAAAGAATCGGAAAAAGCGCGCAAATATATGGAGGTCTACGAGGAAAAGCGTATGCTCGACGTGGCTTTGTGGCTGTACGACATGGCGGAGCTGACAAAGCGCATAGCCTCTCTGCGCGGAACTTTTGAGATATACTCAAACGACCTTGAAATGACGGAGACGGAAACGGAAAGGCTTACGGAGCAGACGACCGCTCTGTTCGACACGCTGCAGGAGCTGAAGCGCCAGACCGAAAAATGCAACACGGAGCTTTCCCGCGTGCAGAACGACCGTACGGAAGCTACCAACCGCGCGGCGTTCGCGACAGCCGAGGCGCAGAATCTGAAAGAAAAAATAGAAGAACTGACAGAGAGGCTCAAAAACCTCAAAGAAAGCCTGGCGGACGCAGAGAAGTTAAGAAATGAAAGAGAGGCGACTCTGCGCGAATCAACGGACAAAGACGCGGAGCTTTCCGCAAAGGAAAAAGCCTCGCAGGTATCGTACGACGAAATATGCACAAAGATAGACGGGTGCGCAAAGGAAATATCCGATTTGTCCGAGAAGGCCGCGGCGCTAAACGACGAGATGATAGATCTGCGCATCGCTTTGACCGTAACGGACAGCACGGACTCGGCGGATACGGAAAAGACCGCGGAGCTTGACGCGTCCATCGCCGCGCAGAAAGACAACATAGCAAAGCTGCAGGCTGACCTTGATTCCGCGGATAAATCTTATAAAGATTTTGAAGAAAAGCGCGGCAAGACCGCGGCAAAGCTGACGGAAGTAAAAGAAAAACTAGCGGAAGCGGAGAAAAAACAGCAGGATAAGAAAAGAATAAAGGACGAAGCGGACGTAGCGTATCAAGTGGCGGCGCAGAAAGCGGACTCGCTGAAACGCATGGAAGAGCTTTTCGAGGGCTATTCGCGCGCAACGCGCTTCGTTATGGACGAGGCGAAAAAAGGCGCGCTGAAAGGCGTTTACGCTCCGGTGTCGCAGCTCATCTCCGTGCCGGAAAAATACGTTACGGCGATAGAATGCACGCTCGGCTCCGCTCTGCAGAACATAATCGTGGAAGACGAGGCGGCGGCAAAAGCGGCTATGTACGCGCTGAAAGACGCCGGCGCCGGACGCACGACGTTCCTTCCCGTCGCGACGGTCAAGCCGTCGTATCTGTCGCAGGATACAGACCGACTCAAAAAGACGCGCGGATTTATAGGCGTAGCGTCCGACCTGGTAAAGACGGACAAAAAATTTGAAGATATATGCAAAAACCTCCTCGGCAGGACGGCGATATTCGATAACATAGACAACGCCGTATCGTGCGCGAGAGAATTCGGATATAAAATAAGGATAACAACGCTTGACGGCCAGCAGATAAACGCCGGCGGCTCGTTCACGGGCGGCTCCGGCATAAAGGACAGCGGCATACTGTCCCGCGGACGCGAGATAGAATCGCTTACCGCGGCTATGAAAAAGCACAAAGCTGAATCTGAGCAGGCGGAAAAAGAGCTGCATGAGCTTGAAAAACAGATACAGGCGTATAGCCTTGAATCGGACAATCTCACCGCGGAGGACGGCATAATAGCCGCGCTTCAGAACGAGGCGGGCGCATCCGTAAAAGTAGCGCAGGCGCGTCTTGACGAAGCGTACGCGAGAGCCGGCGAGACGGAAGCCGAAAAGCTCGGCATAACCGAAAAAGCCGAAGCGCGCCGCAAAAAGCGCGAAGAGGACGCTGCGCGTCTTGAAGAACTCAGTCAACAGCTAAAACAGTACGGCGAAAAGAGCGCGGAGCTCGACGCCGCCATGAACGGATACAACGCACGGCAGCAGTCTCTGCGCACCGCGCTTGAAGACGCGAGGATAAAAGCGGCGGAGAACGCGCGCGGCACGGCGGCGTATCAGGCGTCGCTGTCCGAGAGCGAAAACACCTGCGCCGTGCTCCGGCAGAGCATAGACGCGTCAAACGAAAGGCTTGAAAGCTACAGGACAAAGCTGGCGGAAAACGCGAAAAAATCCGGTCAGACCACCACGGACCTCTCCGCGTACGAGCAGCGCATAAAAGAGCTTGAAGCACAGATCAGAGAGCTTTCCGGAAAAGTGGTGCAGACGGAGGGCAAATACAACACGTCCCTCAACTCGGAGCGCGAGAAATCGGAGCAGAAACAGCAGCTGATCGAGAAAAAAGTCCAGGCGGAGGCAAAGCTTGAAAACGCCGAAGCCGAGCGTGAGAAGCTGAAAGGCGTGCTTGAGGAAAACTACGAGCTTTCGTATTCACAGGCAAAGGAAAAAGCCGTTGAATACGGCTGCCCGGAAGTCACCGAAAGCACGAGGCCGGAGCTTTTCCGCCGTCAGACGGAGCTGCGCGGAAGGATACGCGCGCTCGGTCACGTAAACGTTTCCGCTATTGAAGAATATCAGGAAGTCAAAAAACAGCACGACGAGCTTACGGCGCAGATCGCCGATCTTACGAAATCCGAAACCGACCTGCTTGAGATAATAGAAAAGCTTGATAACGAGATGAAGACCGGCTTCGTCACCGCGTTTGAAAACATAAACATACATTTCGGTCAGGTGTTCAGACGCCTGTTCGGCGGCGGTACGGCGGAGCTCGTGCTCCGCGAGCCGGACAACGTGCTTGAATCAGGTATCGACATAAACGTCGCGCCTCCCGGAAAGATAATAAAGAGTTTGTCTTTGCTGTCCGGCGGCGAGCAGTCCTTCGTGGCTATCGCCATATATCTGGCGCTGCTTGAGGTCAACCCCACGCCGTTTATAATGCTTGACGAGATAGAGGCGGCGCTTGACGAGGTGAACGTGGACCGTTTCGCGCAGTATATCAAAGAAACGCAGGACAAAACGCAGTTCATACTCATCACTCACAGACGCGGCACCATGGAGATAGCGGAAAAGCTGTACGGCGTCACCATGCCGACGAAAGGCATAACGAAAGTTCTGTCGCTTGACATAAACGAAATAGAAGAAAAGTTAGGAAAGCTGGAATAATACAATGGGATTTTTTGACAAGTTAAAGCAGGGATTAAAGAAAACGAAAGACGCGCTTTTCGGCAAGGTGCACGACCTTTTCATATCAATGAGAAAAGTGGACGAGGACCTGCTTGAAGAGCTTGAAGAGATACTCATAACGAGCGACGTGGGCGTGGAGACGACGGAAAAGATAATTGCAAAGCTCCGCCGCCGCATACAGGAAAACAGAATCACCGAAAGCGAGGACGCGTACAACGCTTTAAAAGACGTTATATCCGAGATGATAGACGACGGGGAGCCTCTCGATCTGTCAACAAAGCCCGCCGTGGTGCTCGTTATAGGCGTGAACGGCGTGGGCAAGACGACGTCCATCGCGAAAATAGCGTATTATCTTAAAGGTCAGGGCAAAAAAGTGATGCTCGCCGCCGCGGACACTTTCCGCGCCGCCGCGATAGATCAGCTCGGCATCTGGGCGGACCGCATAGGCGTTGATATGATAAAGCACGACGAGGGTTCGGATCCCGCATCCGTGGTTTACGACGCCGCAGCCGCCGCAAAGGCGAGAGGGGCGGACGTGCTTATAATAGACACCGCGGGCAGACTGCACAACAAGAAAAATTTAATGGACGAGCTTGCAAAAATAAACCGCGTCGTAGGCAAGGAGCTGCCGGACGCCGCGCGCGAAACGCTTCTCGTGCTTGACGCGACAACCGGGCAGAACGCCGTCATTCAGGCAAAAGAGTTCAGCAACACGGCGGACATAACCGGTCTTGTGCTTACGAAACTGGACGGCACGGCGAAGGGCGGTATAGTAATATCCGTAAAAGACGAGCTCGGCATACCCG
>JAEEGW010000279.1 GCA_016280525.1 Clostridiales bacterium | reverse complement strand
GTCTAACTCCGTTGCCGTCGCCGTCTACGAGGTCCTGCGTCAGCGCGGCTTTGCAGGTCTGAGAGAGGACGGGCAGCTGACGAAATTTAGATGGGAATAAGGTGAATTAAGAATTCAGAATTCAGAATTAAGAATGTAGGGGGCGGCGCCTCGACGAGCCGCTTGTAGGGACGACCATTGGTTGTCCGCATAAAACAAACAAATCAATGTAGGGGCGACCATTGGTCGTCCGTAAAATTAAACAAACTAATGTAGGGGCGATCATTGATCGCCCGGTTTTAAAGAATAAATAATAAATAAGAAAGAATAAAGAATAAAAACCGGTGTCCCTACGGGACGAAATTTGGGGGTTCCCACCCCTCAATACCCCCAAACCCCCTCTTACCCCTCCCGGGAACCCCCAACGCTCTCCAGTTCGCGTCGGGGAACCCCGGTCCCACAATCTCTAAATGAGATTGAGGGGGCAGCGGACGACCGATGGTCGCCCCTACATCCAACCCGCCGTAAGGCGGATTTCATCACGCAGTGATTTCATCGGCGAAGCCGATTTCATCCGTTCCGAAACAGAGCGGATTTCATTTGCTGAAGGCATAAAAAAACCCCGGTCTTGCCGGGGTTTTGATTTTTTAGAAGTGTCTTCCGCCTCCGGAGAAGGAACCTCCGCCGGAAGAGTGGTAGCCTCCGCTGTAGGAGCTTCCGCCGCCGCTCCTGCTGCTTCCGCTTGACGTTTGTATCACCGTTCTCGTTACGTTCTTATACAAGAACATCTCGTTCACGCCTCTTAAATTGAAGCTGTTTTGTACTATATAATCGTTTGCATACGTGGCGAAATTGACGTTCTTCATTTTTCTGACCTTAGAAGAACTGTTTATCGCGCCCGCGATAAGGCCTACGATAGCCGCGGCGGCGCCGCAGAACAGGTAATCTCCCGCCGAGCGTTTATGCGTGATCTTGCCGTTTGTATATATTTCGTCAAGAAGTTCTATGTATCTATACATAGCCGAGGCGTAATCGCCGTCCACCATATACGACTCTATACCGTCGTCAAGCGCGTTTACGTTTTCAGACGTAAAGTAACTTCTGCTGTCGCCTCTCGCCGCGCTCCACCAGTAGCGGTTGCCCGGTTCCATACAGATGAATATAACGGAGCCGGAATAGTTTTCGCCCTTGCCGTAGCCGTGCGCCTGATAGAAGTCCGCGGGGTATACGCCGTCGCTTGCTTCCATGCCGCTGCCTATTCCGTAATTGCTTACGTCCGTGAATATGACAAGGTCGTATTTGCCGTTGTGTTTTGCTATCAGATCGTTCACCAGCTGTGTGAGCTGTGCTTCCTCCGAGGGTGTGAATATGTCCGCATCGTCAACGACGCGCGGCAGATCCGTGCCGTGAAAATCGTTAAACGAACTCCAGTCCTCCGGATACCACGACGGCAGATTTGAAGCGAGCGCCGCGGGAGCCGCGAGCGATACAAGCAAAAGCGAGATGAAAATAACCGAAATAATCTTCTTCATATCTGCCACCTCATTTCGTCAGGAACCATAGAATAATGAAAACTATGGCGGCGGCGATAAGGAACGGGATCCAGAAGGCGCGCGCCTTTTTGCCCTTGTCTATAGGCAGCTCGCCCACAAGTTTTCCGGTCTGTCCGTTCATCGCAAAGCGGTATTTTTCGCCCTTGTAATCGCAGTTGAAAACGTAAACCGGCAAAAGCACGTATTTTACGGACGGATCTTTCAGCGACAGTCCGTTGTTGCGCAGGGAAACGGAAGAATAATGCGACACCGCGGAGCGGAAAGCGGACACCGCGCTGTTCATCATACGCTGTGAAGCCGTCGGTATGCTCGCGTCCGGGTCTTTGTCGTATCTGTCCGCCAAAAATCCCGAAAGATACTGGCCGTCAAACGGGACTATCTGTGAATAATCAAACGGTTCAATGCTGTTCATCAGATCGTCCGGCATTTTTTCGGAGCCGTCCACCGGTACGCGCGTAAACTCCATCGAGCCGTCGCACGTTATGAGATAATGGCTCGTTTCCGTGTATCTGTAGTTGCCTGTCGTGTAGCTGGAAGTCGTCGTACCGTCAAGCGATACAACGCCGTCAAGCTTGCCGTCAAACAGCCATACGGGGACGTAAACGCCCTGTATCGCGTCTATCTTCTGATCTGTAAAGAAGTTTTTGGGCAAAAGTTTTTTGCCGCGGCAGAATTCTTCTATTTTTTCTTTTATGCCTTTTTTGTCTATCTTGAACGGGATGACGCCGTTCGGCTTCAGTGCGCCGGTCAGCTTTTCCGTTATTATGACTTCGTTGTCGCAGAACGGGCAGTGCGTCGCCGCGGTCGTTCCGTCCGTTATTATCTCGGCTCCGCAGGATTTACAGATATACGACGTCATCTCCGGCAAAGTTTCGTTTAACGCGTTCGTATATTTTTTATCCCACTGGAATTCCGCTTCCGTATTGTTGCTCTGGTACTGTTTTATAGTACCCACGTCGTATTCGTTGTCGCAGCTTCCGCACTTCAGTTTACCGCTTTCGGTATTGAAAACGAGCGCGGAGCCGCAGGCGGGACATTTGTATTCCTCAGTTCTTTCGCTCTCCGGCTTTTTCGGCTGCTGTTGCTGCTGCAGATTCGAGCCGCAGAATTCGCAGAATTTCGAGCCCGCCTCAATATCAGCGCCGCAAACCGGACATTTTACGGTATCAGCCATATCGTATTGCTTCCTTTCTTTATAGATTCGATGTTTTACCGCGTATCATTTTATCATATATTTGCCGCTGTGTCAATCTTATTTATTTAAATTTCCTTTATTTTTACACGCAAAAGAAAAACAGAGACGGTCGTGAAATAAATTTAATATATTGTAATTTTCATTTAATAAATGCGATGTAGAATGTAAATTGTATAGGTATATGAAAATGAACGGTATCAAATTGTTTTTAGCGCCGATGGCGGGCGCTGCCGACAGCGCGATGCGGTATATGTGCCGCATACACGGATCGGACGGCTGCACGACCGAAATGGTATCCGCCGCCGCGGTCTGGTACAAGGACAAAAAGACGTTTGTCCTGGCGGAGACTGACGGCGGTGAAGAGGACTGCGCGGTGCAGATATTCGGCCACGAGCCGGAGATGATAGCAAACGCGGTGACGGTCTTATACGGACGTGCGAAGGTAAAACCTCGGGCGTTTGATATAAATATGGGCTGCCCGGTAAAAAAAGTCGTCTCAAACGGCGACGGCTCAGCGCTCATGCGCGACCCGGTGCTTGCGGGAAAAATAGTTGAAGCGGCCGTCAAAGTATCGCCCGTGCCCGTGACGGTAAAGATGCGGGCCGGCTGGGACAGGCAGCAT
This sequence comes from Clostridiales bacterium, assembly GCA_016280525.1. GTDB lineage: Bacteria > Bacillota > Clostridia > Oscillospirales > CAG-272 > UBA1248. The sequence continues at coordinate 6,940 of JAEEGW010000279.1, read as the reverse complement.
AAAAACTGTGACGAGCTGTGTCGGGTGGTGCAGGAATCCGGCGCTTCCGCCGTCTGTATACACGGCAGGACGCGGGAGGATATGTATCTGCCGGGCACCATGGATATTGAAAGCATAGCGAAAGCGAAAGCGGCGGTGAGCATACCGATTATCGCAAACGGCGATATAACGGACGGACCGTCCGCACGGCGGATGCTTGAGTTGACCGACGCGGACGCGCTTATGATAGGCAGAGCGGCGCTCGGCGACCCGTTCGTGTTCGAGCGGATACGCGCAGAGCTTGAAGGGAGACCTTACGCTGAGCCTATGGCGGAAGAGAAGCTTGACGCCGCAAAAGAGCATCTTATGCTTTTGGTAAAGCTCAAAGGCGAGCGCACCGGCGTGTGCGAGGGCAGAAAGCACATGAGCTGGTATACAAAAGGGATGCCGGGCTCGGCGTCTTTGCGGAAAAAGATGAATACCGCCGTATCCGCGGCGGAGATGATAAATATTTTAGATATGATCAAAGAGGATACAAAATCATGACGGCACCAAAACTGAGTATTGAAAAAGGGAAAACGACACTAACACGGGCGATATACAAGTTTGTGAACGGGAAAAACTTCTATCTCATAGGAGCGTTTTTCCTGCCGCTCGTAATAATGTGGATCGTGTTTATGATAAAAGGCGCGTATCCGATAACTCAGAAATCCATACTCGTACTTGACCTAAACGGTCAGTATATGTACTTTTTTGAGGCGATGCGCGACATTTTCCAGGGCAACGGAAGTCCGTTCTACACGTGGTTCAGGCAGCTTGGCGGAGAATTCTCCGGCATTTACGCTTACTACGTAGCGTCTCCGTTCGCGCTTTTGTCCGTTTTCTTCCCGGAAAACGGAATAACGGAATTCATCCTCTGGATGACGCTGCTCAAAGTCGGTTCCTGCGGACTTACTTTTGCGCTGTATCTGCACAACAGCCGTCCGTCAAAGCCTCTTAACGTCGTCATATTCTCAACGTGCTACGCGCTGACGAGCTACGCGGTGATATACGCGAGCAACACGATGTGGATGGATTCGCTGATCTATCTTCCCATAATCTTACTCGGTCTTGAAAAAATAGTAAAGCGCGGCAGGCCGCATCTTTACTGCATAACGCTTGCGCTGTGCTTCATATCAAACTTCTATATAGGCTGGATGACGGCGATATTCGTCACCTTGTATTTCTTCTACTATTATTTAAGCAAATATCCCGCAAAGGATTTCAGCAGATTCTTTACGGCATTTTACAAATGGCTGATATATACTCTGATAGCCGCGATGATAGCCTCCGTTATCATCATCCCCACGTATTTCTCTCTGCAAATGGGAAAGAGCACGTTCACGAACCCGTCTTATACGTTTGAATCCAAGTTCGACTACTTCCTCCTGTTTGCGAAAATGCTGCCCAACTCGTACGACACCGTGCGTCCGTCCGGCTTGCCGAACGTTTACTGCGGGCTTATATGCTTTATACTTCTGCCCGTTTATTTCGTATCTAAGAACATCCGCCCGAGAGAGAAGGTAATGAGCGGCGTTATACTTTCCCTTATGATCTTCTCCTTCACGGCGACGACGGTGGATATGTTCTGGCACGGTCTGCAGAGACCGCAGTGGCTCAATTACAGATACAGTTATATGTTCTGTTTCCTTGTAATAGTCTTCGCGTACGAGGCGTTCCGGGCGCTTGACGCAAAGCTTTACCGCGCGGTGCTCGGCTGCGGAGCGGTTATAGGACTTCTGATCGTCATAATGCAGGCGATGCCGGATTCGTATTTCTCGGTAACTCACTCAAACGACAAGGAATTCGTTTTCCTTGACAACCTGATGACTATATGGTTCTCCATGGCCATGCTCGGCATAACGATCGCGGTGCTGTGGCTGGCGGCTCACAAGAAAAAAGGCGGAACGGCGGTAATTTTGGGCGTCGTGTGCTTTGAGCTTCTGATAAACAGTATATACTGCGTTTTCAGACAGCACGAGGACGTTACGTATTCCACCAGAGAAAGCTACCTTTCGTTTACGTACAGATGGTCCGGTATAACGCGGTCCGTCCAGGAAAGCGACGATTCGCTTTACCGTATGGAAAAACTTGTGCAGCGTAAAGTAAACGACAATATGGCGCTGCGTATTAAAGGTATATCGAACTCCACCTCAACGATGAACGCCGCGGTCATAAAGCTGCTCGGCAAAATGGGTTACTCATCAAGATCTCACTATTCAAGATATTCCGAGGGCAACGTGGTAAACGACTCGCTTATAGGCATAAAATACGTACTTAACAACAAGAAGACCGGACTGCCGTCGGCATATAAAGAATATCTTTCGGAAATAGACCCCACCACGCTTGACAGCGACGTGACGGACGAGGATTACAACGAGAGCGACAGCATGCTCTACGCGTTCAAAAACGACTACGCGCTGCCCGTTATGTTCGGCGTTTCGGCGGATATATTAAAGTATAATATAGAAAATGAATACGCCGCGCCGGACGTGCTCAATTCAATGGTATCCGCCATGATCGGCCGCGACGTAACGATATTCGAACCGCTCGTCACCGGTGAAAACAACATAAAATCGCCCGACGGCGTCGCGATAGGCTCGTCAGGCCAGCACAGAAAGTGGACGAAGGGCGACGTAAAAGATCCGACGCTCACTATGGATTTCACGATGACGAAGACCGGGGAAGTATATTTCTACCTGCCTTCCGATTACCCGCGTGAGATCACCGTCAGGGTAAAGAAGCACAAGGACGACGGATCGATGACGACCGTGAAATCGTTTACCTATTTCGGAACGTATACGCAGGGTATGAATTATCTCGGCAAATTCAATAAGGGCACCGATATAACGGTTGAACTCGTTATGAAGGATTCAAAGGGCAACCTTTATATCCGCAAGAACTGCAGCTATATTTACTGCCTCAACCAGAAAGCGTTTGAAGAAGCGTACAATGATCTGAGCGCAAGCCTGCCCGAAATAACGTATTTCTCCGACACGAAGATCAAAGCAAAAGTCAATATGGCGAAAGGCGATACTATAATGTATACGTCCATACCGTTTGACAAGGGCTGGACCGTAAAAGTGGACGGAAAGAAAATAACGCTGAACGACGATACGGGCACGGATAAAAAATACAAGGCGAACAACAAAGTCTTCGGAGCGCTTCTCGCGTTTGAAGTGCCGGAGGGCGAGCATACCATCGAGCTTTCGTTCGTGCCGCGCGGATTCAAGATCGGCGGATTGCTTGCGATAATCGGCATTGGCGTTGTCACGGCCGGCATAGTAATGGACGTAAGGCGCGACAGAAAACGCCGCAAAAACAAATTAGCGGCGCTAAAAGCCGCAACATGCGGCGGACCCGCACCCGAGCCGGAAGCACCGCAGACGGATACGATGCAGACGGATGTGCCGCAGCCGGATGTACCGCAGACGGATGAGCCGCAGACGGATGAGCCGCAGACGGATATACCGCAGACGGATATACCGCAGACGGATACGCCGCAGACGGAACAAGAAGAAAACTGAAGTTATGAAAAGGGGCTGTCGCAAATGCGGCAGCCTTAATGAATTGCGCCTTGGTGCAATTCAATTCATGACGGCATTGCCGTCAATTCATGATGCGCAAGCATCAATTCATGGCGCAGCCAATTCATTCAGACGAAAAAATCCGTAGTCAGCTATGAATGGCGCCGCAAAACGGCGCATGAATTGTGTCTGTTGACACATGAATTGCCCTACGGGAACCCCCAATGCTCATCAATTCGCATCGGGGAACCCCTAAGGCATGAATTGTCCTGACGGACGTGAATTGTCCCTTATGGGACATTAAAGGGGCTCACGCTTAATGCGCCAGCCCCTTTTATTATTAGGTTGATTTGCAAACGTTATGAAAGCGTTGTATTGTTCGGTATATATTCGGTAAGCGTTATCTCAAACGTTACCGGGTTGCCGTCTCTTGACACTATTATCGTTACCTTGTCTCCGACTTTGTGCGCCTGTATCAGTTTTCTTGCGGTCGCGGAGGAATCCACTTCCGTTCCGTCTATGCTTACAAGTCTGTCCGCCGATTTAAGTCCCGCTTTTTCCGCGTCGGAACCGGCTGTTACCTTGCTTATATAAACGCCGTATTCTTTAAGATTGTATCTGTATAAGGTGTACTGGTCGGTCACTTCAAGCATCGTTATGCCGAGCATCACTCTGCCGCGTACGTAGCCGTACTGCATAAGATCCTGGATGACCTGCACGGCGGTGTTTGACGGAATCGCGAACGCAAGTCCTTCAATACCGCTGCCGGATGATTTCGCGTTCACTATGCCTACGCATTCGCCCGCGAGGTTGAACAGACCGCCGCCGGAGTTGCCGGGGTTGATAGCCGCCGTCGTCTGCAGAAGCGTCATTTCCTGATTTTCTATCGTTATCGTTCTTTCAAGTGCGGAGATTATGCCCTGCGTTACCGTGCCGCCGAGTTCGCCGAGCGGGTTGCCTATCGCGATTACCGTTTCCGCTACGACGAGCTTTGACGAATCGCCGAAGGTGGCGGGTTTAAGTCCTTTTGCCTTTATCTTTACTACCGCGAGGTCCGCCGTCGCATCCGTGCCGACGAGCGTCGCTTCGTACGTCTGACCGTTTCTCAGCGTTACTTTTATCTGCGTCGCGTCTTCTACAACGTGGTTGTTAGTCGCTATATAGCCGTCTTCCGTTATGACTATGCCGGAGCCGCCGCCCTGTACGACGTACTGCTGCATGAACGAGCCCTGCACTCTCTGTTCCGTGCTTATCTCAACAACGGAATCAACGGTCTTTGCCGCCGCTTCCGTCATCGGGAGCGCCTGACCCGACGCGCTTGTCTGTATCGTCGCGTCCGGGTTCGTGAGCGGGGTGGTATCTGCTTCTTCCGTCACCGGTTCGGTGTCGTCGTGCCGCGGTTCCGTTTCATGCGGCGTGTTGTGCCCGGGTTCCGTCTCCGTGCTGTCCGTGATCTCGGGGTCGGAGTTGGCGGCTCTTCTTAATACGAGGCCTGCAACAAGACCGCAGGCGGAGAACATTATTGCTATCGCCACGCATATCGCTATAATTGCGACTATCTTTCCGCCGCTGCTCTTTTTGGGCGGCTGATTTACGGGAGGCTGAGTGTAAGTCTGCCTGTACGCCGTCTGCTGAGGCTGTGCGGGCTGACGGTAGCCGTAGCCGCCGCCGTAGTAATTTCCGCCGCTCTGGCTGTAAGGATTCGTATTCTGTCCCTGTCCGTAGTTCTGATTTCCGTAGGGATTCGGATTTGCGTTTCCCTGATACGGGGTGTACGTGCTTCTGTACTGCCCGTTCTGATACTGGTATCCGGTATATACGTTCTGATTCGGAGTGCCGCCCGGTACGGTCGTGTGTTCCGCTTCCTTTTTCGGTTCGTTTACCGGCGCGCCGCCGCTTTTGTTAACGTTACTGTCCGCGCCCGTATCTACGTTATCCGTATTTTCCGGATCTATATTATTGCTGTTATAATCGTCGATCATTATTTTCTCTCCTTTCACGAGCTTTCGTTCGTATTATAACCGTTGTATGTGAAAACTGTATGATATAATACTGTTTTTGCTCTGAATTTTATAAAACGTCGTATACCGCTATTATGTCCGCTCCGAGCTTTTCTATGCCGGACGCGTCTTCAATCATATATCCCGTATGACCGTCTTTTTCGCATTTGTTTATAATTCTGAATTCGTTCATGCCGGCGGGGCAGCCGTTTGTAACGACGAACGCTTTTCTTTTTTGCCCGCATATCTGTCTGTTTTCCGCTTTGTGCCAGACCATATCGTCCGCTTTGCCGTAAAGCGCTTCGTTTATATCGGACATTAGCGCGGCCGCCGTGGGTATCGCGCCGGCGCCGCGGCCGTATAACAGCACGTCGCCCGAATTCTCGCATTTTATAAGCACGGCGTTAAAAACGTCGTCAACGCTTGAAAGTATATTGTTATCAGGAACGAAGCAGGGCATAACGGCTGCGTGCACGCCTTTTTTATCCGGTGTTTTTTCAGCTATGCCGAGCAGCTTTATCTTGCCGCCCAAAACAGAGGCGAGGGAGAGAACGTAGTCTTTTATCCCGCTTATGCCAACCGTTTTTATGTCCTGCGGCGGTATGAGCCCGCCGTCGATGAACGCGGAGAGAATGGACGTTTTTCTGCACGTGTCAAACCCTTCAACGTCCGCAGTCGGATCCGGCTCCGCGTAGCCGAGCCTCTGCGCCTCGGACAGCGCGGTCTCGTACGGCTCGCCGTTTTCCTTCATTTTCGTAAGAATGTAGTTCGTCGTGCCGTTAAGGATGCCGCAGATCTGCGTTATCTCATCCGTTTTAAGGCTCGTGCGCAGCGCGCGTATGAGCGGTATCGCGCCGCCTACAGCCGCCTCAAACAGATATGAAACGCCGTTTTCGCGCGCGGCTTCAAGCAGCTGCACGCCGTATTCCGCAACGACTTCTTTATTGGAGGTTATGACGCTTTTTTTAGCCTGCATGGCTTTTACGGAAAGCTCAAAAGCCGCGCGTCTCGCGCCGGTGACCTCTATGACGGCCTCCACCTCCGGATCGTTTAAGACTATATTGAAATCCTTTATATGCTTTTCCCCGTAAGGCAGACCCGGTATATCGCGCAGATCGCATATATATTTCAGCTCCGCTACGCCGGAGTTTTCCGTCAAGAGCCTGCATACTCCGGTGCCGATAACGCCAAAGCCGAGAACCGCTACTTTTTTCATACGATTACTTCCTTTTTAAACTGTAATTTCCAGTATATCATACAAATTGTGTAAAATCAAGTTATTTTTTTAAAATGAATAAAGAAAAGGCGCTTTCGGCTTTTGCCGGAAGCGCTTTCTTTACCGTTTTTATGCAAGGTTGTTGAGTCTCAGAGTGAACTGGCTCTTTTTTCTGCTTG
>JAEEGW010000278.1 GCA_016280525.1 Clostridiales bacterium | reverse complement strand
TGAATATCGTAAACCACCTGTACTCACCGTTTTTGGCGGGGTTTTTGATCGTGAACGTGTACGTCGACTTTTCGGTATCGGACGACTTATATTTTGTGTAAACGCCGCCGACGTCGTTCTTCGGGTACGTTATCGTTCCGTCCTTTGGTACGACGTTTCTGACAAAGCCGAAATAACCGTCCTCGGAGCCGCCGTTTTTGAATTCGACGCTCGTGCTCTTAAACTCGGTCTTGTCTTCAAAATCATAATCCTCAAGCGTTATTTCAGTATTGAGGCTGTATTCGATCGCGGGCGCGGTCGTATCATCCGGCTCCGTCGTCACCGCTTCGGTCGCCGTTATATCCGTCGTCGTCTCAGACGTGCCGCCGCACGATACGAGCGCCGTTAAAGCGAAAAAAGCTGACAGAAAATAACATAAAAGTCTTTTGATTTTCATATATGCCTCCTCATTATCCGTTATTTTTCTTAATTGATCCGCCGGACAGGAAGCCGCTGATCAGACCGCGGAAATCCCCGTTTCCGGAAGCTTCGAGAAAGAACCTCCCGACTGCCGTTTCACCGTCTGTTTTCCGTGCGACGCCTATCACGCACGGCGCCGTGCTGCGGTAACCGATCCTTATGCAGTTGAAAGGAGCGCCGGCTTTCACGTCTGTCAACGTGAACTTTACGGTTCCGTCCGAATAATACATACCGTCCCTTTCTTCATATTTACCCGATACCTCGTATATTTTCCCCTCCGCGGTCACGGCTTCCGTATCCGTAACGGGCACGCTTTCCGTATCCGTAACGGGCGCGGTTTCGATTCCGCCCCCGCATGACGGCAGCGTTATGAGCGCTGCCGCGGCGAGCGCCGGCGCGAGAATCTTTTTTATTGTTTTTGAAACGTTCGTTTTCATACGGCGCCCCTCAGTCATCTTATTCTCCATTATGTATTTTACCATATATTTTCGGTATCGTCAAGAGCGTATCATGTATGAGCGGTTAATTTTATGATAAAGAAAACGGCGCCGCCCGCGCGGTGCCGTTGCATATCAAGTTTTATTCGGTCTTCATCGGGAAAAGCCTGCAATATAGCTTTTTTCGTAGTTTGCAAAAATAGCTACTATTGTTCACTCTCTTTTATCCTGTTTCGATTCAAACATTTTTATCCTCCGGGGTCTCTCTATCGAGTTCTATTTCGACTCAAACCAGAGGCTTTTTTCTGATTCGATTCGGAATCAAATTAGAATCTTCCATCTTCTTCTGATTCAGAACTCTATCTCCTAATTCGGAGTTAAAACAGGTAAATACGGAATATCTTCGTCGTTTTCTCTCTGAATTCTGATTTTATCGGATCTTTTTCGGATAAGAAAAAGACCCTGTGAAACACAAGGTCTTTGTTGGATTTATTTGGATTTTTCTCTTTAATTCTTTCTCGATTCAGATTCGGAACAGGATAAAATGGAGTGAACTTTTTGACGGGAAAGAGGATAAAGAGAGGTGGATGGAGACATGTGGCTTACTCCCATTCAGTCAAACGTTGTCGCGTCACGATCTCCAGAGGCTGTGGAGGTTGCAGTACGCGTATACCGCTTCGACCTCGTCGCCCTCGCAGATGCTGAAGCATACCTCGGGCTTGTCGCCGGGATGAAGAGGCTTTCTCTGATTTCCCTGCTTCGTTTTCAGGCACACCCATTCTATGTAGTGTTCAGCGGTCATGGGATGATCGACCGAGCCGATACGGACCTTGACGTCGCGTCCGTTGACCTCGAATACGGGAACGTGCTTTTCCGCGGAAGCGTCGACCGTTCCGGGGATTATCTCTTTCATGGGCTTGCCGCAGCACACGACCGGCGCGCCCGTCTTTTTAACGACGGCGACTATCTGTCCGCACGTCTCACAGCGGTAAAATCTCAGATCCATTTTCTTTTCTTCCTTTCTTTTTAATGCTGCCGCAGGCAGCTCATCATTGCGCAGAGCGCATCATCATTCATCATTCGCAGTCAGGCGATCATAATTGAGCCTTTGGCTCACTCCCACTCGCTTAATTCACGTTTATATTGGTTATTTCCCGCTATTTTATGCCCGTTTTGCTGGGTAAAATAGTGTGTTTTTCTATAGATTATACCTGTTGATATGATTTTTAGTATCAAAATCGTATCAAAGCGTAAACAAAACATATGATTGAAATAACCCACATTCAATATAGTTTGTATTATAATTTTATAATAAAAATATCCATTTGTCAACTATGAATTAATATTCTTTCTGTTAAGTTTTGAAAACTATTTTTCATCACTTGATATGTGTAATACAATAAAATTACCGGGGTTTGATCTTATGATCTCTTCCCCGGTTTTTTTCACCTTATTGGCATTTTATTTTGCAGTAACATATTCATATAATGAATTACAAATTGAAATCGGAGTGTTTTCACCAACTGATTGATATATTGCTCCGAATGAATCTTGCCAGATAATAATATGATCTATGTCAATAGATTCAATGACATAAAGAATATTGTTAATTACGGCGTGTTTATTCCTTTCGCGTAATGTTATATCAACAACGTTTAATCTTTTTGATTTACATAATCCTGTGAATTCGTGCTTATCCGTTATCGCTACACCAAATGTCATAAGATACTCTTTATATTCTTGTGAAAAACGAGAACCCAACATCCTTTCTGCATAACAAATATCACTCTCTGAGGCGGGAATTAGTGATTTTGTTGATGGATCTTCCCTTAATAAATCGATAAATGACATATTATCACCCACTTATTTTACCAACAAGTTCGCATATGATTTCCAAAAATCACTACGTATTTTTGCAAATGCGGTTCTATCTATTTCAGATACCGCTTTAAATCCATGAAGAGCAGCATTATCGTGCTCTGATGTTGTTAAAATTGCTAAAACTCCGTCATTCGATTGACCAACATGATGTAGTTCGAAGGTTTCACCCAACGACGAAATCGGCGATTTCCCGGAAAGCATGCGGTCAAGATTAGTAACGCCAAACTCATCTTTCAACAAAGGATCAATATCGGTTCTGATCAATGCTGTTTGCCCGTTAATCGGGTACGGTTTTAAGTTGGCAGCTTTAAAAACACTATATTCATCAATAGAATGAAATTCTCGGATCAACTCTAATGGATATCCCGATTCTTGCTGAATCAATGCTACCTGATTCATGGTCAGTCCGTTTGCCGTTGCTTTTGCTAAAACAAAAGCCTCTCTTGCACCGCCGGATACCGCTCCTCCGATGGCACCCCATTTAAAGCCTTCGCTTCCGGCAATCGCAGCAGATTTAAGCGTTTCATTGACGTCACCGCCGGTTTGATATGCTTTAATTAAGCCTGCAGAAACACCGCTTATCACCATTCCGGACAATGCGCATGTTGCCGCAGTTTTCGCCGATGCTGCAAATATCGCGGCAGCAGCCGGTGCTCCAGCTCCTTCTGTTGCCACGGTAATAACAACACAAACGAGAATCACCCCGGCACCGATTGCAACATTCGTTATTATTTTATTATAGTAATCTTCTTCTGCTATGCTTATAAGTTCTTGTACTGTAGTTTGTCCATCCTCACCCATTGTAAAAACATATTTTGTATCTCCAAAATATGCATCTAAATCTGATAAACTATAGCCAAAAAATATATTACTCTGAGAATTGTACGCTAATTCTTCAAGATACTCTTTAGATAAGTATGTTGCACTAACTCTCTCAACGATGTATTCTGTTGAATCTAAACTTGAAACAACCTGAGAATAGACTTCATCTTCCATATAGCGCAAAAGTAGTTCATCATTTAATCCGGAAAACTCCGGCATAGAATATGACCAATCGATATTATCAAGCGACGCAAATCTCTCGTTTGATATTTCGCTTGATGATTCAGAACCTTCTTCCGTCGTTTCGTTATTGTTGGTGTTATTTGCAGTACAAGCTGTTAATGCAAGAAGCAAAGCTAATATTAAAGCAAGTATTCTTTTCATTCTTGAACACCTCCATTATCTTCAACCGCTTCATTCGCTTTTTTTCTTTTCTTTTTTACTGACAACGCGATGCAGATAATAATTACAACAGTAAGTATAATACCGCCTGCAATGCATCCAACAATTACAATAAGGCTATTAATCGTATCGGATTGCTCAATCACTTCTTCTGTAGTCTCTTGATTTTTCTCAATAATAGTTGTCGGAGGAATCCATACAGGTTCCGTCTCATCTTGAATTGATGTGGTAACGTTTCCTATTGTTATAATTCCCTGATCGCTTATTGTCGCTCCTTTGCTGACCATGCTCTTGATATCTGATAAAGAATACTGCGGATTTATCACTAATGCTCTTAAAAGCGGATTTGACCCAACGTAAATCTTCTTGATGGTAGGATCTGCACCGGAATATAGATTCTTGACGGTAATAGTATAAATTCCTTCATCGTCAAACACTTCACCGTCACGAGCAATTTTGTTGAATCGAGTATCCTCGATAAGCCCGTCCGCTCCATCAGTAAGAACTTCCTTCTTTACAACAATATTCAGATATCTTGATTTTGCCAGATCAAGAGTAAAACCTTTTTCAGTCAAAGCACCATTGGTCAACTCGCCTCCGGTTGCAACGTCCAACGGATAAACCATACAGTTTCCGTTGCGAATTAAAAACTTGAAAGAGATTCTGTAGTGGTGATATCTGTCGATCAGCTTGTCCTCTCTGATTTCGTAATCAAGGGTTACCTCGTAGTCTCCTTCTTCAAATATCTGGACTTTCGTATTCGCGCTGATTGAAGCAGACGATGCAAGATAATCCGTATATAAAACCGTCCTTGATTCGTTCTTATAGTCTGTGTGTTTAACTATTAAAACGCCTCGCCCGCTGTTGGTGCGTTCTGTTTCATACTCTCTGTCATACCAGTTATCATCAGCATTGATGCTTAATTTGGAGTCACCGTTTAACGCGTCAATATTCTGTTCGAGTTTAAACCATAGAGTAATTTCATCACCGACATTTTTCATAATAACTACGGTTCCGTCGGTATCTTTTACTGTATTGGTATGACCGCTGATGAAAAACTTGCCCAGATCCCAACCATAATGTGGATCGCTTTTTTCTATCGTTTCCGCTCCGCTATATGAGTCAAAATCAGCAGCCTTAACTTTTGAGCCAAGATAGAAGATTCGGTTGGTATCTATTTCCGTTTCGGTATATTTGTCATTACGAACATAAATCTCATATACTTCTGCAAATCTTTTATACTCATAGTTAGAGATACCCAACCAGTTTTTGCCTGTAAATTTTTGAAGCTCATATGCTATTGTGAGCTTATAGTAACAACCGTTCATTAACTGGATATCAGTGCCTTTGTAAAACGCGTTTGTCCTGATTGGTGTATTTTCAAATGCATTTGTTTCAGAAAAAACATCGATCCAGTTTTTCCTATCATTTGATACCTGAAGGAGCATATAGCCTTTTTGAACTTTATCGTCAAGCTTTTTGCCGTCAACTGATTTACACTTATCATTTGTCAAATACCACTTTTCTTCCGATTCTTTGAGAAGAGAATCGGAATAATTGTAGAAAAAGCTCAGATTATCACCTTTGACAACATATGAAGGTATTCCGTTTTTTGTTGATTCTTCAAGAACATCTGCAGCAATGCTGAACGTGCCGTACGTTGAATCTGAAGAAACCGTTTTTGATCCGGTTATAGTATAGTCCGTGCTTCCGTCAAATTCGTATTGTTTAACAACAAAACTCATTGATTTCGAAACTGCCATAGAAGGTATTATACAGCACGACGCAAAAGAAAAAAGCAGAATAATGATCGAGATGATCTTAGATACGGATACAATTTTATTTTTTATGTATTTCATATTATACCTCGGGGATTCTTTTTATATCTATAAAATACTCAGTCTACAGAAGTCAAATAGATATTTTCGGTATCAATATAAAGTTCAATCGGTTCGTTATACATCTTGTTAATAAGTCCGATCTTTTCTCCGAACATTTGGATGCCGTTATCTTGTACCGACAAGAAAGCGTCTTTTGTATCAGCGATTGCTTTAGCGTTTATCTCAGACAACTTATCGCTGCCGGAGATCAAACCGTCGTCGATTTTTATCCAGTTATCCTTATCTGGTATTTTTGCTATTTGCTCTCCGACAAACTTTCCGACAAAAGAAATCCCCTGCAACGCTCTTGACTGAATGGAAGAGGAAGCCATTTTTTCAATTCCTTCAATCGATTTCTCATAAAAAGATGTATAGTCAACAGCGTATGTTTCGATCTTGCTTTTAATTGAATCGAGATAATTTGAATCAAAATTCATAAGCAGCATAATATCCAAAAAAGATGAAAACGAATATAAATACAACGTCAACTTATAGTATTTGAACTTGTTTTGAACATCGTTGAGGCTCTTTGACGTGTCAAACCGTATAAACTGGTTTGCTGCAAGCTTCTTTTCTATCATTTCCCTGTAAAAAAGCATGTTATGTTCGGCGCTTCTTTTTATGTCCAGTATTTGGTTTTCTCTGTTGGAAAGCCATTGTTCATTGTTCCAATTGTACTGATATTCACCGATCACTTCCGTCAGAATGTTGAGATCGCCTTTGAGTTGTGTCTGCTTATCAGTCTCAAGAAATGTAATTATAGCTTTTTGGTTTTCGGCAATATTTTTCAAAGACATATTGATCGCCATTATAGCCAAAGCCATAAAAACAGTGCTGACACCGCCTGCCGCCTTAGCCGCTTGACCAACTTCGTGAAATCTCGCTTGACCGGCAATACCTTTATCATTGATAATGGTGCCTAATAATCCACTCCCGTCTTTTGCAACGGCGAGATGCCCCTGAACAGGAAAGGTTGCTCTATATAATGTTCCAGTTGGTGTGGCAATTTGGCTGATTGCCGATAAAGCCGCCGAAACACTGGGAAACATATTTCCAAGAGATTCTAAGTTTGAAAGAGGAAAAGTAATTTTATCTGCTGTTACGATTTCATCCCACTTTTTAAGTTCTATATTCTCAGTGCCCAATATATCAATTAACGCTTGAGAATCATATGGTTGTATACTATCCATAACAGTAATCTCCGTTAGTCATTTTGTATATTTTGTAATATTATTATACTTGCCTTTTATGAATAAATCAACGAAAAATTGACGAATCACTATAATAATGTCGAATCTTCGAACCGAAACTGTGTATATAATTTTCCGATTAAACAAATATCCATACCAAAAAAATGGTTATTAGAATCAAAACAACATCCAATGCTAAAAAAACTAAGCCTAACAGAACCTTGAAAAACGATCCTAAGCCGCCGTGACCGCGCAAACAAAGCAAAATGTAGATTAGAAATATCATTTTACAAATTATCCTCCTGTTTATCTGCTTATTGTTATTATAATTCTATTTCAACAGAATAACAAGGACATCTTTTGTCCTGTTATAGTGATTAAGCGCCGTTTCTTAGGCGTTTTTTTGTTTGTTGATATCTTTTTTATAACTCCGGTCTATGTGTTTTTTACGAAAATTACAGACGCTTATGCAGGGATAAGTTTTGTCCTTAAAAAACGAAAGGAGTACATCAATGGCAAAGAACACGAGAGAGGAGCCGCTTTCAAAGGTTGCGGGTAAAAATCTTAAAAAGCAGCTTGCGCTTGCAGGTTATACTCAGGAGCAGTTTGCGGAAAAGATCGGGGTTGACGTCCGTACGATTCGGCGTTGGATCCGCGCTTTTCCCGGGCTTGATCAACTGCAGGAATGTATAAAAGTCCTCAAAATCCCCGTAACAGAGTTTTTTGACACAACGTTATAACTCGAAAAAAAAGAGCTTTTCGGCTCTTTTTCTTTTCAAAAACTGTCTGAAAATTAAAAGAGGACAATATGTGTCCTTGTTGACAGTCATACAATGTGATATACTTGAGATAAAAAAGGAAAAGGAGTTAAATCTATGATGAATTTAAAAAAGGCAATAAAACATTCCATTGCATTCACACTTGCAGCTATTATGATCATTCTTTGCAGCTGCGGATCGGCGACACCGGTGGATTACGAAAACGAGGTGACATTCGAGGCGGCGCTTAACAACGGCGAAAACCTTGTTGGAAAGACCGTGAGATTTACCGCGCTCGAGCTGCGTCCTCAATCGATATTCGGATACAATATCTTTGCCGGTGAACATCTGAATTTCGTATCAACGGAAAATCCGGACGTTAACGTCGGAGATATCGTTACTGCAAAAGTAACAAAGATTGAGAGTATTCTCGGTTCATGGATAATCGGATATGAAAAAATCAGCGTCAGTAAAGGAAACAGCACTTATATTTCAAATTATAGCTCCTCAGCCGGTAACAGCACCCGGTCTTCGGAAACAATCGTTGATGCTGTTCCCATTGTAAAAAGCGAATTTAAACTGGCGTCAACAATAAAGATGAATTCCGGGATTTTTGAAATGACGTCAACTGATAACACCGCAGAATCTTTTAAAAGCAACGACTTTTTTGAAGTTGTCGATATATGTTATTTAGAAGGAAGGTTTTCAAACTCACTTATTATAAAAATATCGGGTAAAAGTGATGCTCTGATAAAATCATCAGCGGTCATATATGACGCAAGCGGAAACGTGATTGGGAAGGAATCAAATACCATTTTAGCTGTCGGATACAGAGACAATTATTTCAATTTCGATATAAGTGACAACTTTGACTATAAGACGGGCAGAATAGAAATAACAGCGACAGCAAAGCCCGTTACGGAAAAATATGAAAACGAATTCACCGCGGTAATAATGGAGAAATGCAATATATCGGACAATTATTTATATGTCACGGTTAAGCAGGAAGCAGATAAGATAGATACTTCGGGAGAATTCAAGTTTATATTCTATAAAGACGGCAAGATTGTCGGGACAGATACGGAATATCTTTATTCATCAAAACTAAACGGAAACGGCTCTACCGATGTTGTGGAAATCTGGCTCTATGGTAAAAACGACTTTGATGAAGTCGAATTCATTTACGAGGCTTCACGTTATTAATCTGAATATATTCTGTCTTCTGTTTTAATAACAATCGAGAGGTTGGTAACCCAGCCTCTCGATAGTTTTTTTACATTATTCATTACTTCTAACAGCTTATGTGAAATATGAGATTAAACCTTATATGCAGATCAATTCATTAATTACTACCTCCGTTACGCGTTCTCGAATGTTATTAATCGCTCCTGTCCACGCCATTTGATCTCGGCGTTTGAGTTCTTCGGTGACGCCTTCGTTTGCGGCGTATTGACGTACAAGCTGAGAATACATTTCCTCTGCGTGACGGTTGGTTTCAATCAGATGCGCTTCAAGCGTACCCGCCATCTGCATTCCGGTGAGGATCGCACGCTTGAACTCGTAAAGATACCGAAATCTGTGGTATCCCCACACGCCGATGGCTTCCATATCCATTTTCGGCGCTTTGAGCAACGGATAATACTGCTCGCCTTTCAGCTCGTAAGTCAGCCCGGTTTTTTCGTCGTAGATTTGCCTTTTCATTATCATAACTCCTGTTCCATATATTTTTTTGAGCGCACGCGCTCTTTTGAACGTATATCGTTTGCCTGTGCTATCAGTTTGTCGATCTCTTCGTTTCCGAACACTCGCCGCAGCAAAGCGTGATCCTTGTTCTGTTTTCGCAGCTCGCTGTTTACGTGCCTGAGGTCTTTGTTTTCTTCTCTCAGCCGGTCGACTTCATAGCGGAGGTTTTCTCCCTCGCGCCATAGCCTGCCATTGTTGTCGAGTACTCGGCTGTACTCACTGCGTATCTGAAAGAATTTGACGAGAATCGTCTTTACCAGCTCCTTCAGCGCCCTGATGACCGGATCAACAAATTTTGTCTTATACGATTTCGCTGTCATAAGCACCGGAGGATCGGGCAGATTGTATTCCGGTGACGAGGTAAGCTTTTTATCAATATCGTCAAGTTCCATCTTTCCTTCCTCAAGTCCCGCAATACGCTTTGAAAGCATACTGACGGTATGCTCGGAATCGTCGATCTCCTTTTTCAGCCCGTCGGCTTTCTCTGTGAGCTCCGCGACCTCTTCGACGCGCATTTTCTTTTCATAGTCATAGACGGACAAATGCTTTTCATGCGTACCCTTATGCAGCCATTCAAAGCCGTGCCGTTCCATAACTATTGACAGCGCTTCTTTTTCGGAATACACCCACTGGCTCCATTCCGTTTCCTCGCGTGTGCCGCCTTTGAAGCCCTGCATGGCGAGCGCCTGTTTCAGCGATACGCGCGTATTAAGCCCGCGCTTGCTTCCAGTCATAAACGGTACAAAGTCGATATGAAGATGCGGCGTCGCCTCGTCCATGTGGATATGAGCGGAGAATACGCGAAGCTGCGGATTGCGCTCCTGAAATCCGGCGTAGTATTCCGCAAGAGTTTCTTCCGCCTGTTTGCCGATCTCGGTTTCCGCTCCGGTGTCGTCTTTGTTGCCTATCTGGATAATGATTTCGTGAAACGGTTTTTCCTGATGCCCGGTGACGATATGCTCATAGTAATCCGAAATGACGCGATCACTCCGCTTTTGTTTTGCGTTGTACCGTTCAAGCGCGTCGTCAAACAGTTCATGATAAACCGCTTTGATCGGTTCATTGCAGAAATCCGTGTTCAGATGCGTACGCTCCGGGTCGGTATTCTTTGCGTTGAATTTTCTGCTGTTGTGGTTCGTCGAGCCTTTTCCGACCTCGACGCTTATCGTTCTTTTTAACAATATTTCTTTCCTTTCTCCGTCGCCAGACGGATTTGACCTCCTGGATGGACCCAATAGGGTTTTGTTACTTTTTCCAAAAGTAACGCAAAAGCACTTTTGACAGCCGTTGGCCATCAAAAGCGCATTGCGCTCTCCGAGGGGGCTGTGCCGGGAGCAATCTTTAGATTACTCCCGGAGGGGTTGCCGCCCCTGCAGTCTGCGGACTGCTCCCCGCGGAAAACGCCGCGCCTTTATGCCTTGCGTGACGATCCGTGTCGATGGTGACGGTCTTTTTACGGTGCCAAAATCATCGTCACGACCGTCACCACCGTCACGCCGCCGTTATTCTCTTTTGATCATCACACGCCTTCCGTCGTGCGTCCGTTTGCTTTCATAGCGGATGCCGTACTCGCTGAAAAGGCGCCCCGCGTTGACGTTCAGTTTCATCGTGATCGTGTTCGGTTTCATATCAACGCCGAGTATAGAAGCGAGTTCGGTCGGCGTACCGACCCATTTCGAATTTTCCGCCGTGAAGTGTTTTGCGACTTCTTCGAGCAGCGGCTCCGGCGGTTCCTTCCATAGCTCCGTCTCGGCGCGTACGAAATCCCACGCCAGCGTTTCGTTGTTGCGTACAAGGTTCAGCCGCTGATCCTGCTGATCTCTTCCGGAAATATCGAGTGTCGCCGTATCCGCCGTCCGCCTTTCCTTTTGAAGAAGAAACGCGCCGTCGGCTGCGCCGAGCAAACCGTTTGTCCCGGAGATCATATCGAACTTGTCGTTTGACGGCTGCTTTCGGGTATGGTGAACGAGCAGAAGACAGATACCTGCGGACGACGCGAATGATTTCAGCCGCGTGATAATATCATAATCGCTTGCGTAACTGTAATTTTCACCGCCCGCCTCCCGCACCTTTTGAAGCGTGTCGATGATGATCAGCCTCGTATTCTGATGCTCGCTTACAAACCGGTTGAGCTGCTCGTCAAGCCCATGACCGAGCTGACCGGCTGAGACGGAGAAGAACAGCTCGTCGGCGCTTTCCGTACCGAACATTTTATACAGACGCTTCTGTAAACGTCCGTAATCGTCTTCGAGCGCAAGATAAAGCACCGTACCGCGCCGGACGGAATATCCCCATAAGGGGATACCCGTGCTGACGTGATATGCGAGCTGTGCCATTAGAAAACTCTTACCGACCTTTGGCGCACCCACGAAAAGGTACGTTCCGGGGTTCAGCAATCCTTCGATTATCGGTGGACTGCTTTTGTACACGGTGTCGTACAACTCGCTCATGGTTACGGTTTTAAGATAGGACGGATCAAGCATCCGGCGCATTTCACGCTGATATTCATCAAAACTTTCGTCAAAGGTCTTGATTTTTTCATCAAAATCGGTTATACTACTATTGAAATTTGAATTGAGTGACTGCCCGTCATCTGCGCCAACAGGTGTGTTTACGGCAGTCATTTCGTTTTCATCGCACATCCGATCCCTCCTTCATTCCGTCCATGGTAACGGTAATGAGGCGGATCAGGTCGAGCAGTTCGTCCGAGGCCTCCGACGCGTTTTGAAGGCGCTCAAGCTCGTTTTTGACGTCTCCGAGCTGGTTTTTAAGTGCCTTGAACACTTTCGGATTGCCTCTGACCACGATATCGCGGTTCATACATTTTCTGCAGCAGTACTCCTGTTTCGGAAGCCCGGAAAGCGCGACGGCGCGATTGATCGCCTCGTTTTCTTCAGGCGAGACCCTGAAACCGACCGTTATACAACGGAAACGGTTGTGTTCATCTCTGTTTTTTGCCGACATTTCGATCAACTCCTTTCAAGATTCAGTTTGTTTGCGATCTCCGTCTGTCTCGTCGGAAAAAGATGAGCGTAACGGTAGGTGATGTCGATGCTCTCATGTCCGACGCGATCCGCTATCGCCACGGCGGAGAAGCCCATCTCGATCAGAAGCGAAACGTGGCTGTGCCTCAGATCGTGGATGCGGATCCTTTTCACGCCTGTCTCCTTACAGCCGCGCGTCATCTCGTGATGAAGATAATACTTGGTGAAAGGAAACAACCGGGTGTTTTTATCGGCGCCGTAAATGCTGTCGATATAATCCGCGATTTCCTGTACAAGAAAATCGGGCATCTGAATAACGCGATTGCTTTTCGGCGTTTTCGGATCGGTGATCACGTCTTCGCCGGCGATGCGCTGACAAGATTTCGAAATTCTGACGGTCTGTTTTTCAAAATCGAAGTCGGCGACTGTCAGCGCGAGAAGCTCTCCGAGCCGCAGCCCGCACCAGTAGAGCATTTCAAAGGCGTAATAAGAGGTCGGCTTGTCCATCATCGCTTCCGAGAATTGCAGGTATTCCGGCTTCGTCCAGAACAACATCTCTTTCGTCTTTTCCTTGCCCATATTTCCAGCTTTTGCGGCGGGATTGCTCTTCAACTCGTAATACCGCACCGCGTGATTGAAAATCGCGCTGAGCTGATTGTGGATCGTTTTAAGATAGCACGGCGAATATGATTTCCCGTCTTTATCCTTGAACGTCATCAGCATATTCTGCCATGCTATCACGTCGGTTGCTTTGATATCCTTCATCTGCTTGTTTTTGAAGTAGGGAAGGATTTTTTCATCAATTATACTCACCTTTGTGATCCACGTGCTTTGTTTGAGGCGCTGCTTCATATCCGTCTTATAGTTTTCGACGAACGCACTGAAAGTCATGTCGAGATCGCCGGTTTTCTGGTTGAGAAACTGTCTTTCCCATTCCAGCGCCTCTTTTTTCGTGGCGAAGCCGCGTTTTACCTTCCGGTCACGCTCGCCTTTCCAGTTGTCGTAGTAAACGGAAACGTACCATTTACCGTTTTTGTCTTTGTATGCCGCCATTGTTTATCACACTCCTTTCACTTCTTTGCCGGCAGACATTCCGTAGATCTGTTCCTCAAAATACTTGCGGCTTACTCTGCCGTTGATGACAAGAAACCCCTTTTCGGCAAGCTCTTTATTGAGCTTCTGCATAAGCTTGTAAGCGTAAGGCTTTGATACACCAAGTTCCTCGGCAATTTCATCCGCGCGCATAAGATACTTATTACCCATTTATACACCTCCCTTCGTAATAAAATGGTGCCGTTAACCTTTCTCTTTCCCTGTCCGCATTTCGCCGACGTATTAACGCTCGCTTGCTTTTACACAAGGTCGTCGCGGTCGTATCTTCACGGCAACGGCTATTCAGTTGTTTAGAAAATGAGAATATCCTGCTTCACATTATCTAAAATAGATTATACAAGCCACTTGACAAAAAGTCAATAGAATTGTATAATGTTCATTGTAGTGATGTGCATTATCTAAAAACGAGCAAATCTTGATTTTCCAAAGAAAAGAGGGCGCTATGAAGAAGGATTATTCCGAATACAAGCTGAGTGAATATGATAAATACACTATGCGGCGTTCTAATCTGAAGGACGTTAAGCTTGACTATTTCTTGAATAACGTTCATTTTGATCCAGCAGATAAAAACTTTTCTATCAGGGTTGATGAATACAACGAGTATTTGTCTATGGAAGACGATATTGAAGAATACGAGAAGGAAATTGCCGAACGCGAGGGGAAACCTTATACACCGTATAAAACTGACTATGAAACCGAGGAAATGCGGCAGATTCGCGCGGATAGTGAAGAACGCCTTGCCGCCATGAAGAAGAAATACAACTTTTTTGCAAGCGATGCAGCCGGTTATGCAGTTGACGAAACCGGAAAACTTGTAGTCCCTATGATAAACGTTTTCAGCGGTGCGAAAATTTTCTTGAACTACGGCGAGGGGATTCTTGATTTTATATATGCTGACTTTCTTACCCCGCTTAAGGAACAAATAGAAAATATCAAACTCGAAGAGTTTCTCTTTAAGCAATTAAAAAAGGATTCTCCGGCTGAAACCGTTGTTCAGCCTCCAGAAGAATCGAGTAAAAAAGTCTACTCTAAGCTTCAGGAATCGGTTGAAGATTTTTATGCTTTTGAAAGCACCTTTACCGTGATTGAAGATGTAGCGTATGCTTCGCTGTATTCTGCGATCTGCCCGCCGCTTTTCACCGAAGAACGCACCCGGAAAATGGAGAAAATTGAGTGGTACGGAAACTATCTCCTGAGACTGCAAAAAGAGTTCAAGGAGATGATCGAATTCTGCTACGACGAAGATTTCTATCCTAATTTGCTCGGAGATTTATATCCAAGCGAACGCCTATTCATATATCGTCAGAGCAAAGGTTTGCCGAAGTTTTTCGATCGAAAAGAAGAGATGCTTTTATCCAAGCAAATCAGAGGCGGAAAGAAGATGCCGTATGGCGTTACAGTTGAGGAAATGCTGCAAATCTTTTCGCGAATGGATATGAAACCGACTGAGGAGGCAAAGGAATTTGCGAAAAAATACAAGATTCCGATCAATTCCTTGATGTATGATCTTCAGCATCCTACTTTTATGAGCATTTCTTACGACGCGAGAACCATTGAAGATATGCTCGAACTTGAGTTTACAAAAATGCTGGAGCAGGACGTTCGTTTCAGGAAGTGCAAGCGCTGCGGCAAATACTTCATTATGAAGGGCAACTATGATACCAAATACTGCGACCGCGTTGCTGAAGGTGAAACGCGCAACTGTCAGGAGCTTGCCGCCATTGAAAATTACAAGGCGAAGATCGCCGACAACAAAGCTATACCGATTTACAACAAGTATTACAAACGGTACGCCGCCCGCGTTAAAGTCCGGCAGATCAAAGAGGCGGATTTCAAAAAGTGGAAATACAAGGCGATGGAGATGCGGGATCAGTGTTCAGACGGTAAGATCTCCGTCGAAGAATTTACCGAATGGATGGAATCGTCTTTCCCGAACCGAAAGCCAAAAGAATAAATTAGTATAATAGGGATAAAAAAGCCCCTCCCATGTGAATTAAGCTTCACACAGGAGGGGTTTCCTCATGTTTGAATTTATTGTCGAAATTATGCAAACAGTATCAAAATAGTATCAATGCCGTCCTGACGCCGCCGAAAACGCCGTATTTACAAGGCTTTCCGGACTTTTGCAATTATTCCCACTCAACCGTTGCCGGGGGTTTGGAGGTTATGTCGTAGACCACGCGGTTTATGGTTTTTACCTCGTTTGTAATGCGGCGGGAGGTTTTGTCCAGGACGTCAAACGGGACGCGCGTCCAGTCCGCCGTCATGAAGTCGTCCGTAGTCACAGCGCGGAGGGCTACGGTGTAGCCGTACGTTCTCGCATCGCCCATTACGCCGACGCTCTGCGTGTTAGTCAGCACGGCGAAATACTGGTTTGACTTTACGCCCGCGGCTTCAAGTTCTTCTCTGAATATCGCGTCCGCCTCGCGCAGCGTATCCGCTTTTTCCTTTGTAATATCGCCTATGATGCGGACGGCGAGACCCGGGCCGGGGAACGGCTGGCGCATCACGAGCTTTTCGGGGATTCCGAGCTTCAGGCCCACGGCTCTGACCTCGTCCTTGAAAAGCTCGCGCAGAGGCTCGACTATACCTTTGAAATCCATCACGGACGGCAGGCCGCCGACGTTGTGGTGGCTCTTTATGGTGGACGCGTCGCCCTTGCCGCTTTCTATAACGTCCGGGTAGATCGTTCCCTGCACCAGATAATCGACATTGCCTATCACGTGGCTCTGATCCTCAAACACGCGGATGAACTCCTCGCCTATTATGCGGCGCTTTCTCTCCGGCTCTTTTACTCCGGCGAGTTTTATTAAAAATCTGTCCTCGGCGTTGACGCGGATGAGGTTCATATTGAACTGATGGCGGAAAATGCGCTCCACGTCGTCTCCCTCGTTTTTGCGAAGCAGACCGTGATCCACGAATACGCAGGTGAGGTTGTCGCCTATCGCACGGTGTATCAGCACCGCCGCGACGGACGAGTCTACGCCGCCGGACAAGGCGCACAGAACGCGACTGTTTCCGAGCTCTTTTCTGTATTTTTCTATTGTTTTTTCTATAAAATCGTCCATTTTCCAGTCGCCTTTGCAGCCGCAGACGGTGAAAATGAAGTT
>JAEEGW010000039.1 GCA_016280525.1 Clostridiales bacterium | reverse complement strand
TTTTATGATCCTGATTATGACGTAAAACCGGTTTATTATGATTGGGAACAAGGAAACAGGCTCTTGACAGATGAAGAAGTGGCAGAGATACGTAAAAACGAGAAGGAGCAGGGCTTAGAAGGAAGACAGTGTATGCTTCCCGACTGGTACAGCGGAACGCCTTACGTAAGATATGACATAAACGGCTACGGAAAAGAGAAGCGTATCGTTCATATCGATATAATTGACGAAAATATATCTATCTGCGGTCTTACGGTAAATTCATCCCTTGACGAGGCTGAAAAAGTGCTTAAAGATCTCGGCTTTGAAGTAACGAGAAGAGCAATGGATTTCAGCTACGGATATAAAACAGACAGGGAGTTTTTATTGGCAGAAAAAGACGGCGTCTGGATAGAATTTGAAACCGCGTCGGAATTCAAAGGCGCAAGCAGAAGCGCATATCAGTATATAGATTTCGTATCATATAAGGACAACACAGTACCTGCGGTCATACGCATGGGTATAGACTTCACGTACGTAGCGTCTGATACGCATCACGCTCTTCCGCAGGGGTGTGAACAGTTTGATCTTCTGTGATAATAAATCGGTAATATGACTAATAAGGCGGGAGCAGGCTCCCGCCTTTTTATATTACGGCCTTGCCGGAACGTCACATTCGGCGTTGTGGGGGTGGCGCCCGAATGCGCATCCGCGGGAGAGCTGTGTTGCACCTCGCGCTTGGGGAGCCGTACTCCACGGCTGAGCCGGATGATCAAAAACGATCCGGATGCGAAATAAGCCGCATCAATATATTGTAATACAAAACGGTAAGCCGACCGAAAAACAAGGTATATCGCGTGAATATTTATACAAAAAAACGCAATCCGTCATTTTATATTTAATTGGATCGGAATATGTACAAACGCCGTTGCCATACCGTTTCCGTGGCCGGATAATCGTATATTTGCGTAAGGAAATAACGAATCAGGATACTACGGATCGTACGTAAATACAGCGAATACGCCAATAATTTCACGCATGGCTGCACAGCCTATAATCCGTGACAAAAGGCAGGAAAATCAAAAAAAAGCGGAATTTACCCCCGCTTTTTTCGTTTGTCGGACGCCCGACCGGAGCGAAAAAGAGTACTGTTGTATAATATAATACTGATAACAACGGGTCGGATATGACCTGCGGCTAAACCCGGTTATATTGCGTCATACGGCGTTTTGCACGTCAGTCCCAATGCACTTCACGGGCCGCGAACAATGCTTGCTCCCTCTTCGCTATATGAATAAATATGCATAAAATGATCAAATTATGCACAGTCAATAAATGTGGTCTGAAAGCAGGAATGTGTGTATAAAAATCAACATATATTAACGTCGTGTCTGTAAAAAACCGAAAAACAGCCGCTGAAAAACATATGCAAAATGAAAATTATGAATAAATATTGCAAAAAGTTTACAATATTCACGTTTATTTTTCACCCCCCTTCGGCGGTATAATAAAAAAGCGCATGAGTTAATGTTAAAAAATATATTATTTATATTATTAATTGACCTGATGCGAATATTGATCACAGCAAACGTCTTATATTTCATGAAAGGGTAGAGAGAAGAAAATGAAGACAAGGAGATTTTGGAAGTGTGTCTTGGTGATTTGCCTTGTAATTATGTTCACCGTCACACCGCTTTTCAGCAGCTACGCGTCAGCAGCTGAAGCAGTTGGACAGATCACCGGAACACAAAACAACAACACAACAACAACGACAACGTACGTTTATGTTGTTGAAAACGAGAAAGGCGAAAGCGTTAAAAAGTTTTCCTGGTGCAACGGAAGGATCCAGGTCATAGCCGTGCTTTCCGATAAGGACGCAATACCGGATGACGCAGAGTTTGTCGTAAACGCCATAGACAAAGATTCTTCTGAATATGACTATGACGCTTACATGGAAGCTCTGAA
Organism: Clostridiales bacterium; assembly: GCA_016280525.1. GTDB lineage: Bacteria > Bacillota > Clostridia > Oscillospirales > CAG-272 > UBA1248. Next base: position 4,324 of record JAEEGW010000039.1, on the reverse strand, counting down.
CGCCGGCTCCGACGTCAATTATGATGAAAGCAACACGCTTCTTTTTGACGTTGCTTTCATTAAAGACGGCGTAGAGCTGCAGCCTTCAAGCGGAACCGTTTCCGTTACGTTCAGATTTTTGAATAATCAGCTTTCCAAACTGATCGGAGATAATGACGTGACGGACTTCAACGTCGTCCACCTCTCGCTTTCGGATGAGATCAAGGATGATTATGTCAAAACAGCCGACGCCACGGATATAGACGCCGGCAACGTTGAAGTGGAGAAGCTGACCGCCGAGGAAAACAATCTGCGCGTGGACGTAACCGGCGGAACGGTAAAGTTTGAAACGACAGGTTTTTCCGTTTTCGCATATACGGTCGACTTTGAATACACGGATCCCGTTACGGGCAAGATATACAGATATAACCTTTACGGCTCCGGATCTATCAGCCTGAGAGATCTCGCTGTTATACTCGGGATCACGACTGCTGACGACGCGGACGAATTTATTTCCGGAGTTGAAAACGTAGAATTCAGTGACGAAACCCTTGTCAGGGTCCTTTACACGTCTGAGAACGGTTGGACCCTTCAATCCCTCATGCCCTTTTCCAGTGATGAAAAACTTACCATAACAATGAAAGACGGCGCCGTGATAGAGATAAAAGTCACGGACGTTCAGGAAAGCAGCGATCTTGTTGATTTTCTGGATAACGTCGTTATCGTCGGCGCGATACAGAACGATGACGGTTCGTATTCTGTAGTTCCCGGCCAGGAATATTCCTTTATCCTTTCATTTGCAGAAGATTCGACATGTCAGTTTGCCAATGACGCAACGCTCACATATCAGATACCCGAAGGTATCGTGGTCAATTATGAGCAGAACGGTCCGCTGAAGATCAATATCGTTTACAAAGGCAGGACCTATCAGGTCGACGCGAGTTATAATCTGAGCACGGACGGCGTGCTGAGCATAACGTTCGATCAGAATGACCCCGACTATCCGAGACTTGTCGACTCCACCAACGTAAGCTTCAGATACAAATTCTACGCCGAGTTTGACGGAGAAGCAAACGAGATACGCTGGTCCCAGGATATAGAGCGCGATATCGTATTTGAAGATCCGGATCCCGGTCAGGCGTTCGCGGAAAAATCCGCCGTTTATGACGAGACCACCGGTACGTTCCACTACACCATTACCGTGACCGCGACCGGTGACGTTGAAGACGTAGTCGTAACAGATACCGTGCTCGGCAACGCGCTTATCGTCAACCCGGCAGTGGTGATAACCGGCAACTCCTCTGCTTACACGGGCGGTATGAGCGCAAACGGATTCACATATACGTTTGCGTCGATGCATGAAGGCGAAGTCATTACGATCAAATACGACGCCACGATCGACTTTTCGAAAGATACCGACGGCGACGGCAAGATCACAGCCGATCAGACTAAAAACAGCGTATCCATAGATTCCGAACCCGGAGATCCGCACAATTCGGATTATTCCAGAGAGATCACGTATAAGTACGCGGTCAAAAAGGACGGCACGGAAGCCGGCGTCACAACGCAGGGCGATAAGATCATCAACTGGGAGATCGAATACAATCCTCTCGCGCTCGTCGCCGTAGGCGGAGACACGATCACCGACACGATTTCCGCAGGCGCCGCCCAATATATGAAATATTACGGAAGTGGCATCACTGTAGAAGTATACGACAAAGCGGGCAATCACGTTACTACCAGAAACGTAAATTACAGTGATCTGACCCGTCATACAGACAGCACCTGGACCTACACTATCCCGCAGTCTGATACAACGCCTTACAGCTACGTTATAAAGTATCAGACCGTTGTTGATATGACGGAGATCGCCGGTCACGGCGTTGGCATAGATCTGGACAATACCGCCAACGGTGACGGTGGTTCTGTCCACGTTGCGCCGGAAAATGAGATAGACGTCCAAAAGGACGTTGAATCGTACACCACTGACGAGATCACGTGGAATACCGTACTCTCGATCCCGCAGGACGGTCTTACGGAAGCGGTTGTCACGGATTATCTGCCGCGCATCTTTCTTGAAAGCGGTAACTATTATGATTTACTTAAAGATGGTTCCCTTGAAATAACCGGACTTCTGCCGGGAGAGAGCTATGATATAACGCCCAGCATGGGTATGTTCGTAATCACGTTCTATAAAGATGCAGCGAAAACACAGCCCGGACTTCAGGCTACCCCCGGCGGACACAACATCAACGTCCGGTTGACGACGAAAACCAACCAGGACTGGCTGCAGATAGGTTATGAGACCGGAGGGTATGAACAGAACCATACCAACTCGATCAACCTCAACGGAAAAGTTGATACCGCTACGGTCATATACGCAAAACCGGGCCTTGATAAAACGGTAGAAACTCCCGATCCGGATGATCCGGATTATCAGAAGTCATTCAAATATTCGATCTTCGTTAAGGGGCTTAAGCAGGATTCGATCACCCTTACAGACACGTTTGATACCGCTCTGTTGGAGGTGGATACAAGCAAAATCGGAGAATTTGATCATATGCGTATATACGGAGGAACGCAGTGGTCTCAGACGTTCCCCTTCAGAGGAGCTCCGGTCAGCTATACGGATACAGAAAACGGTATCATCATCACAGCCAACTCCATCCCCAAGGACGCCAGCGGTCAATACTATTCCTACTACAGGATCGACTATTATCTGAAAGTTAAAGAAGGAGTCGATCTTGAACAGCTCGCGATCGCAAACGGAGGCGAATACGACGTCGTAAATAACGCCTTATGGGCGGATCATGAAACGGAATGCACGTACAAAGTTGTGTACGATGCTCTTAATAAAGAGCTTCTCAACGCCGGAGAATTAGGCGATACAAACCGTACCGCACAGTACAGAGTCACCTTCAACACCGCAAAGGCGATGCTAAATAACGGCGAACCGATGGTAATGAAAGACGTGATCAGCGCCAACATGAGTCTTGATTACAGTTCTGTCCGTATCGTGACCGATCCCCCCGGCGTCAGCGTTCCGTATTCGATCAGCGGCGGCAAAGATGAGTTTGGCAATCCCGACGGAACGACCGTTGCGACGTATACCATACCCGACGGCACAATGGTAACCATTACATACAACGCCGAAGTCCGCGGAGACGGGACTCAGACTATCGTCAACAAGGTCACGATAAACGGATACTCAAAGACGGACGAACATGAAGAGGAATACGGCGACATTGATGAAGGCTCGGGCGCTGTGGCCTCCTTCAAGATTCTCAAAGTTGACGGATATGACGCCAACAAAAAGCTTCCGGACGTCAGCTTCAGAATATTCGCGGAAAATCCGAACCTCGATTTCGGTCTTGACGACAACGGTAATCCGATAAAAGAATTGATCCTTACGACAGATGAAAACGGTGAGATCATACTTGACGGTGATCAATATACTTTCTTCTTCAACGAAACTTATCACGTCCGTGAGATCGAACCGCCTGAGGATTATGGAACAATAGGTTTTGATTACCTTGTCACGCTCACCAATGACATGGCACTTGTAGACTACGGACATTATATTTATTATTATTCCGATACTATGCAGATCAAAAACTGGCCTCTGGAAGGTCTTGTCATTGAAAAGGTGGTGGAAAGCAGCGAAGCCTACGATAAGGAGAGATACTATACGTTCAGAGTATCTATCTTAAATGCGGACGGCACGGTCAATACAGATTATAACGAGAAAAACGGTGACGATCAGTTTGTAAACGGCGTTACCGAATTCCAGATAAAAGATACAGAACAGAAAATGTTCTGGGGATTCACAAAAGGCACCAGATATAAGGTAGAAGAAATAGATGCTGACGGATTTGTGGTATCCTATACGTACAGCACCTTTGATGAAGACGGAAATATCACTGATACGATAACTGTTTCAGGTAATTCACACAGCGGCGTTCTTACACAGAGCAGTGAAGTGATCGTTTTCACAAACTCCAAGAGTGAAGACGGCAGCCTGAAGATCAAGAAGAACGTAACGGTAAACGATAAAGCGACTACAGGCACATCCGCTGACGGAACTTACACGTTCATGATCACCGGACCCGACGGATATACTTCAACTCATACGATAGAGATCGTAAACGGCGAAAGCGCAGAGGTAAGAATCGACGGCCTCGAACCGGGCACTTACACGGTAAGCGAGGATACGTCGCTCAATCCCGACGGCATGAGCCTGATAGGATCTAACGACATAGAAGTAGAAGTAACGGCAAACAATACCGAAAATATCCCCACGGCCGAATTCACTAACAACAAAGTTGAGCTCGGCAGCCTGAAGATC
>JAEEGW010000277.1 GCA_016280525.1 Clostridiales bacterium | reverse complement strand
GGCCGCCGATGATATCCATGACGTGAATAAAACGCTCTTCGGCTTCTTTACGCTCCATACCTTCCGGCACCGAGCGCGCCGCGCCGCTGCCTACGACCATTATTTTTACGCCGAGTATGTCTGCCGCCTCGTAATTACGCTCCGCGTAAGAGAGCAGCTGCATATCGGTCTGCTCATACAGCTTCATATCTCCCGGGAAAAAGCCGTTAGTCGATCTTATGATCAGCCCGCTTTCCTCCGCCTGCCTGCGGAAAGATACGAGTGCGCCGTTATCCATACCGCGAATAACGACCGCAGCAGGTTCCAGACATTCAAATCCGCACCCCGCCGCGTACGGCAGCGTTTCAGTACCTCCGCAAATACCGAGTTTCATAATACAGCTCCTTTGATTTTTATCACTTTTTTGGGTCAGCGTTCATATTAACGCCGGAAATCAAATTCTTTTCATATAATATTCTTTTTTTATTCCGGGTTTGCCGTCGGATGAGACATAGCGTTCGGAATATACGGATTTTATTTGCTTGTATTTTTTGATCTGCAGCAAGATCTCGTCAAGCACGGCTTGCTTTGAATTATGCGGCTTTCCCGAATCATCGAATTTTCCGACGCATATATACGTGTGCGGCAGGGCGGCTAAAGGAGAATCGTTGAAAAAGCCGATACCGTATTTTGTTTAATACGGTATTCGTTTTCTCCGAATCCGCTCGGCTCGATATAAACCGAATTTGTTTCCGTCAGATTTTCTCTGCATTCGCTTTCCGGAAGAGGCGCGTCAATTCTTACGGATCCGAAAGCCGTCATATATTTTATTAATTCAAAACGGTTGAAAATAACGTCAAACAGTTCCGAAAAAACGATACTGTCGCGGTCACATTTTGCGGTAAGATTGAAATCGCTTATAACTATATCCCATTTTCCTTTGAAACCGGATATAAAATCCAGATACGCTTTTACGGAGTCGGATAATCTGCAGGCGGTATTGTCATAGACGAAAAACCTGCACGTATCGCTTTCTTTTTCCTTTACCGCCGTATACGTTACGGATTTTACGGTAAAATTATCTTTATAATATTTCAAAAAGGCTTTGCCGAAATCATATATTCCGTCAAGTTCATAGTATCTTTCATCAAAACCGCTTAATATACCGTCCGTTTCTTCGGATAATTCAAATTCATCGGGGACTTTGCATTTGTTTTCTTTTTTGACGACTTCGACAAATTCGCATATCAAAGAGGTCAGCGGACTGATGCCGAGATCTTCGGCGCAAACGTTAAGATCGCCGAATAACAGTCGGGATGAGTTAAACAAAAATTGAGAAAACCCTCCGTTGTTGACTTCCGCCGCCAGCGTTGACAAAACGTAATAGACGTATAAATTGTGCGGCAGCGCTGAAAGCTTATGATTATCCTGAAGATACTGAATGTAAGCAAAGAAGTTTTCTTCATATAAAAACGTATCGGGATTTTTATACAGTTTTTGAGTGATTTGTTTATCCATCGGTATACTCCTAAAAATTCATCAGGCCGCAAAAACCGTATACCGCCCGACCGTTGATACCATTATACATCACGATAAGCAATTTGTCAACAGATAAAAAGAAAAGCGCCGGTTAAGGCGCAGATCGGCTCAAACGGCGTGATGTAATCGCTTTCGAAGCAATATAACCCGCCAAAGGCGAATAGAGTTGAAAGCCTCGCATTCGCGAGGCTTTTCTGGCAACGACGAACATTTTAGATCGGATGCCGCGAAAGAGCCATATTTTTGTGTTTTCAGAAAAACCGTGCAAACAGTTTTGATCGGGCGAACGAACGGTTTAGATCGATTCAAGTGTTTCGGGATCAATGATTTCCCTTTTGCGAGCGCTTGTCTGACATTCTATCCTGTTATGATCTAAAGCGGTAAAGCCCCAGTATGCTGCTTTTTTCTCTTTTAACACATCACCGGTTCGTATATCAATGAGTTGAAGGGCTTTTTCACGCTGCATACAGCAAAGCGTTTCATCGTTGACAAAGATATTTGTGATTCCGCGTTTGCTTTTTGTACGCCATAACTTTTCTCCGCTAATGTAACCTCTCGTTTTTTAATGAAATCGCGCCGTTGGCGCGGTGAAATCCTCGCGATGCTCGGATGAAATCGTTCGCTTCGCTCACGATGAAATCAAATCCGTCCTCCAACCCGACGAAGTCGGATTTCATCGCGCAGTGATTTCATCCACGCTTGCGTGGATTTATCCCGTCCGTAAGGACGGATTTAGTTGAAAAGCCTCGTCTTTTGACGAGGCTTTTCTGGAGCGGGTGATGGGAATCGAACCCACATAGCCAGCTTGGAAGGCTGGTATTCTACCACTGAACTACACCCGCATATTTTGTTTTTTATCTGACTTTGCATATAATATCACAAATATCCGGTTTTGTCAATACCGTTTTGGTAATTTTTATGCCTAACTTTTTAAAAAATCTCTAAAACACTTGTCAAACGCTTCAATATGTGGTATAATCACTTTCGTAAATTCTGACCTAATGCTTAAACGGGGGAAATATGGATTTTATCGGTATTCTTCTTACTGTTGCGGGCGTTGCGATATTCGCGCTAATCGTCGCCGCGCTCGTTTCCGCGTTTTATCACAACCAGCGGAACCGCGCAAGAAGAAAGGACAATCTCAATTCGCGGCAGGAGCTTGAGGCTTTTCTGCTTGACACGAATTACAGGCGCAACGTTTTTGCCCATTTATATTATCCCGTTTTAGTTGACGGGACGGCGCGCACGCACCACTACCAGCGCGTTGACGCAGCGGTAGTAACGAAAGGCGGCGTGCTTGTTCTGACCGTGTTTGACAAGACCGGAAGGATAGACAACACGCGTGAGGATATCTGGGTACAGATACAGGACGACGACCGCAGTGAGCTCGAAAGCCCCGTGATATCGTCGGAAAAAAGCAAGACCGCGATAAAAGGCGTGCTCAAACGCGCGGGCTACGGAAAAGTGCCGGTATACTCCTCCGTCGTTTTCATATACGACGAGACGATACCGCTCGCCGGGTACGACGATATCGTATATCTTTCCGAGCTTGAAAAGCTGATCCACGATATGAACAAGACTTCAAAATTAGGCAGCATTGAACAGTTCTACATCTGCCGGACGCTCAAGCGCGCCGGCTTGACAAAAGAAACGATAAAAAGAAAACAATTATGATCGGGAGAGATCAAGATGAATAAATATGATATTATTATAATCGGCGGCGGCATAGGCGGGCTTATGTCCGCGTATTCGCTCATAACGGAAGATCCGGCTCTGAAGATCTGCATACTTGAACGCGGCAATCCGATAAACCGCAGGATCTGTCCGATGCTCACGAAAGCGTCCGAGACTTGTCTGCGCTGCAAAAACTGCGCAATTATGGAAGGTATGGCGGGCGCGGGCGCGTTTTCCGACGGAAAATACGTTATATCCACCGAATACGGCGGCTGGCTCACGGAATTCATGCCGGAGCAGACCGTTATTGATTACATAGAAAAAGCCGATTCCATTCTCGTATCGTTCGGCGCGACGACTGAAAGATTCATGCCGAGCGACGAGCTTAAACAGCTTTGTCTCAAATACGACCTTCACATGGCGCAGGCGCAGGTGAAGCATCTCGGCACGGACTCGAACTACGACACTATGGTGAAACTCATAGACTTCTTGAGCGAGAGAGTTGAAATCATCGCAAACGCGCCGGTATCGGATATTGACGTAAAACTGAACACGGTCACTTATATGCATTCCGGCGAAACGCACAGGGTCCGCGGCGACAAAATAATAGTCGCGGTAGGCCGCGCCGGATCGAGCTTCTTTTCAAAATGGTGTACGGAAAACGGCATACCGCTGCAAAACAATCAGGTGGATATCGGCGTGCGCGTAGAGCTTCCGTCCATGATCTGGAAGGATTTTGCGGAAAAGATATACGAGCCTAAAATATGGTACAGGTCAAAAGTTTACGGCGACAAGACGCGTATGTTCTGCTTCAACGACCGAGGCAGCGTAGTTATGGAAAACACGGACGGCGTGCTTACCGTAAACGGCCACTCATACAGAGACGAAGCGAAAAAGACGAAAAACACGAACTTTGCTCTTCTCTCCACCATGAAATTCACCCGTCCGTTCAATAAGCCGATAGAGTACGCGCGCCACGTTGCGAGCTTATCTAACCTAATGTCCGGCGGATCGGTGCTCGTGCAGAGGCTCGGCGATCTGCGCAAGGGCAGGCGTTCCGACGAGGGAAGGATCGCGGCTTCCACCACGCGCCCGTCGCTTAAAGCCGTTCCCGGCGATCTTTCGCTTTGCATGCCGAAGCGTCAGCTCGACAACATTATAGAAACGCTTGACGCGCTTGATAAAGTTGCTCCCGGTACCGCGAATTACGACACGCTGCTTTACGGCGTGGAATGCAAATACTACTCCGCCCGCCCGCTCTGCAACGATTTTGAGCTCCACGGCACAAACGGCATATACGCGATAGGCGACGGCGCGGGATTTACCAGATCTTTAGCACAGGCGGCGGCAAACGGCTTATACGTTGCGGACAAGATACTGAAGAATAAATAATATTGTAAATATTTCTTTAATTCAGATATCAAACGATTGACTTTTACATAAAAAGTGGTAAAATACAACTGACAATTAAATATCCGTGAGGGAGTAATTCGGCAGACTTTGTCTGCTGCGGGAAGATCAACAGCCGGCGGTGCACCCGTCTGGTCTTTCCGGTACGAATAAAGTATATATGAGACTCATACATTTTCATAATGTATGGGTCTATTGTTTTTATGCGGGCACCGTTTAATAAAAGAAAGGACTTGCAATGAAATTTTATCTACAATCCATTGAAGAGACTTTGCAGGAATTGAAGACAGGCAATTCCGGTCTGACGTCGGAAGAAGCCGAAAAAAGGCTTGCGGAAAACGGCAAAAACAAGCTTGCGGAGGCAAAAAAAGAATCCGTTATACACATGTTTTTCCGTCAGCTTGCCGATCCGATGATCATAATCCTGATCGTTGCCGCGATAATATCCGCGGTGATAGCCGTAACGCAGAAGGAATCTTTTGCGGACGTTATAATAATAGGTATCGTCGTTATACTTAACGCGGTACTCGGCGTATAT
>JAEEGW010000038.1 GCA_016280525.1 Clostridiales bacterium | reverse complement strand
GCCCATTCAGTTCTGCGGAACTAAATCATTGTATTGTACTCATCGCGAGTACGTTTGTCAAGCCCTTTTTACAAAAAATACGAGTGGTCATAACTCGAATCCGTTATGACCACTCTAAATGGTTGCGGGGGAAGGATTTGAGCTTATGATATTGTATATTTTCTGCGGAGAAAATGCCGAATTATACTTATGAGATCTCTTTTGACTGGCCCGGCTTGCGGTGCCCGAAAAATCTGTCGGGACGCTGCCGCGTCTTTTCCTCCGATTTTTCGACCGCTGCGCTCATTTCGCCGTCCCTTTTTCTGCCGCAGGCAGCGGGACGGTGAAATGCCCAACGAGCTGCGCTCGCCGGTCTCATAACCCGGGAAGTAAATTGAAACTCTCTTGCAATCGAAAAAAAAGCAGGTCGTCGACCCGCTTTTTTTCGATTGCGGGGGAAGGATTCGAACCTACGACCTCCGGGTTATGAGCCCGACGAGCTGCCAGCTGCTCCACCCCGCGATATTATGGTGCCGGAAACCGGGCTCGAACCGGTACGGGATTTAGGTCCCACGGGATTTTAAGTCCCGGGCGTCTGCCAATTTCGCCACTCCGGCATACCTTTTTTCCTGACTTGGCTATTATATCACTGTAATTCCTTTTTGTCAATACCTTTTTTCAATTTTACACTTTTTTCAAAAATCGAAAAAATGATGATGCAGGTCTTTTATAAAAATTATTGACATATTAAAAAATATATGATATAATTTTCCCGATATTATCGGAAAGAGCAAAAAAATAGGCTTCAGATGTTAAAAGAATTCAACATCGTCTCCGTCTGCTTCAGGCTCGTTCTGGCGACGCTCGTGGGAGCGATAATAGGTTTCGGACGTTCACGGCAGAAACAGACCGCCGGTATGCGTACGTATCTTATAACATGCGTCGGTGCGGCGCTTGACCAGGTACTGCGCCGCTGCAAGAACAACCGTATGATGATACTTAACCTGCAGGTCGTATCCGCCGTGCGCAACAGCGAAAACTGTTACCGCGCGTTTGTGACGATACGTCCGAGACTAAAAGTGAACCGCGAAAAGCTTTTCGGCGATCTGACCGGTATAGACGGGGTCCTATCGCTGAAAGAAGTCGATCAAAGCGACGACGGCGGCGATAACGATTGAGAGCCTAAAGGAGGATATATGCTGACATTCAAATGCAAGAACTGCGGCGGCGAGATGTCCGTCGGAGAAGACGGCGGTCTGCTTTGCGAATACTGCGGCAGCCGGTACTATTTTACCGACAGGAATCTTTCGGATTACCGCAGCTTCCGCCTTTTGCTCCTCAACTATCTGCGCGGGGTGAAAGACGAAAAAACGCTTGATCTGCACGATGAATCAAATCTGTGGGACCGCGCGGAGGAAGCGTCTTTTACAACAAAAGACGGAACGGAAATCTCACTGTACTATCTTCACTCCTCCGCTACGGACGGCGTGGCGGTCTATCTTACGCAGAACGCGGTGATATATCATTTCCCGCGTTTATGCGTATCCAAAGCCGACAGATTCGTGTCAGTTATAAGCCGGCTTGAATTCCCGCCGGCGGATATGAAGGATCTTAAAAAATGCTGTCCGTGCATTACGGGCAGATACGAGCTTGACAACGGCGACGTACTTATTGCCTGCCAGAGAAACGGCAACTTTTTCCCGCTGCAGATGCTCGGTGCGCTTCAGCCGGAGCACGCGGCGTGGGTCATGTCAAGGCTTGAGAATATATGCTGTCTGCTTGAATACAATGATATGTCGCACAACGATATAACGCTGGATTCCGTTTTCGTGAATCCCTTTACGCATCAGGCGGCGCTTTTCGGCGCGTGGTGGGGCGCGGGACAAAGAACGGATAAGGACCTGACCGACATACGCGCGGCGGGCAGAAAATCTCTCGGCATGTATTACGATACGGCGCCCGAACTGTTTAAAAAATTTTTGAACGAAAAGCCGGCGCCCGACGCTTTTGCCGACTTTGAGAAATGGGACAACGTAATAACGTCTCCCGAAGGCTTTAACGGACGGAGATTTACAAAATATACAGATAAAATTTAAGGAGAACCGAGCATGGGATACGGAATGTATACGTCAGCCGACTGGCAGAAATTAAGAAAGAGCCGCGGCGTTGACAACTCAAAAAACGAAAAGGATATTTTTACAAAAACGGAGTGCGATCCGCGTTTCGATCCGCAGTTCATTACGAAGCGCGAGTCGAGAGATTCGGCAGATCATCCCGAATCTCTGCCCATTATAATAGGTCTTGACGTGACGGGATCCATGGGATATCTGTCTTACAACATAGCTACGACCTCGCTTCACGAGACGATGATGAAGCTGTTTTCCACCGGCGCGGTAAAAGATCCGCAGATAATGTTTGCGGCGTACGGCGATTACAGCGACAGAGCGCCTCTTCAGGTGACCCAGTTTGAATCCGATATACGCATTGCGGAACAGCTTATGGCAATATGGCTTGAAAACTGCGGCAGCGGAATGGTAGTGCCGCAGCTTCTGTGGCATTTTGCGGCGACGCGCACCTCGACGGACAACTACGAAAAGCGTCATAAAAAAGGCTTTATATTCACGATAGGCGACAACGCGGACGTAAGGACCTGCACGGCCGAAATAAAACAGGCGTTCAAAAGAGTGATGAATGAAAACGTGCTCGACTGCAGTCTTACGCACATTTTGAATAACGCAAAAAAGCAGTTTGAGATATTCCATATCGTTCTGACTCACAGCACAAGCAGGATACCGTCCGATATAGCAGCGGCGCTGCCCGGTCACGTCATGGTGCTCGATCCCGCGAACATAGACTGCATACCCGAGCTGCTCATAAGCACCATACAGCTTGTGAACGGCGGGAAAGCGGAAGAGATCGTAAAACAGTGGGAAGATCTGAAGCAGAACACCATACTGTCTTCGCTTGAAATGCTGCATATCCCGACCGGCGGTAAGCTTCAGTTTTAATGGCGGATATACACGTTATTATAGGCAAGAATTTCGGCGACGAAGGAAAAGGACTTGCGACGGACCTGATCTGCGGCAGGTATGACAAATGCGTCGTTATAAAGCACAACGGCGGAGCGCAGGCGGGACATACCGTTCATTATAACGGACGGTCGTTCGTTTTTCACCAGTTCTCTTCCGGCTCTTTCCGCGGCGCGGACACGTTGTTTGCCGATACGTATTATCCCGATCTATACAAGCTCTCAGACGAGGCGAAAGCGTTCTCCGCTCTTTCCGGTCACGTTCCGCGCATATTCTGCACGCCGGACACGCCCGCGGTATATTTCGGCGACGTGCTGACGAACCGGCTGCTTGAAAACAGCAGAGGAGATCAGCGTCACGGCAGCTGCGGGATGGGCATAAACGAAGCCGATCTGCGCAGCAAAGCCGGTTATCGTATAACGGTTTTTGATTTTCTGTT
>JAEEGW010000276.1 GCA_016280525.1 Clostridiales bacterium | reverse complement strand
GGTAAGCGTCGCCTCGGCGGGCTTCGGTATGCCGTGTACGGCGCATAGGTAGTATTTTGAAACACAGCGGCTGCGTATTATCTCGTTCATATCGCGCAGAGCCGCGGCGTTCTTCGCGGCTATGACAAGCCCGCCCGTGTTTCTGTCAATGCGATTGCAGAGCGACGGCACGAAAGAGTTTTCTTTATCCGGCTCATATTCGCCTTTTTTATATAAATACGCCTTTATATGCTCAATTAACGTATTGTTGTCTCCCTCGTCGTCCGGGTGGCAGAGCATACCGGGGCGCTTGTCGCAGATTATGATATTATCGTCTTCATATACGACGGAAAGAGAAGGGGTAAGCGTATAAAACAGGTCGGCGGCGTAGGTGTCCTGCAGGAATTGAGGCGGCAGAAAACACTGAACGGTATCTCCTGCAATAAGTATCTGATCGATATCCGCTCTTTTCCTGTTCACTTTTATCTTTTTTGTCCGTATCGCCTTGTATAAAAGCGATTTCGGCAGGTTTTTTGCCGCTTTGGACATGAATTTGTCAAGACGCTGTCCCGCGTCGTTATCGTTTACCGTGTATTCTTTCAAAGCTCTATTATCTGATCTCCGTCTTTTGTGACGTAATGCGTTTTTACCCCGAGCCGGTCCATCCAGCCCTGAACTTCTATCGTTTTGAAAACGTGTGTGTTGTAACCCAGGCCTGCGTCGTTGTTCCAGAGCCAGTCCGGTGTGCACCACAGGCAGGCGGTGGGCGCTATCGCTTCGTAAACGTCAAAATCAACGCCGTTCTGCCCGTGATGAGCCATCTGAACGTAATCGCTTTTCAGGTTGTTCCCGTGAAGAGCAAGCAGCTTTTTGCCCGCGTCGATTCCGAGGTCGCCCAAAAACATAACGGTCTTGCCGCCGAGCGTCATTCTGAAAACGGACGTGGAATTGTTTATGCAGTTGAACTGATAATTCGGGTCCGCGGTATATAAATACTCAAACTCCGCGCCTTTGACTTCGTACTTGTCGCTTTGATAAACTATACAGATCTTATCCGCGAATTTGGGCAGATTTGCGTAGAATTTTTTCAGCGCGTGGGCCTCCGTCGGCTCAAAATTGTCAAAAAACTGAGTTGACGGGAAGTTGTAGTAGACTTTATCAAAAGTCAGCTCGCCTTTGCCGTCTTCCATAATCTTGTTGAAAGCGGAAATATGATCGTCGTGCGCGTGCGAGAAGAACCAGCCGTCGATATGCGGCCTGTCCTGCCCGGTTATTTCCTTCAGCTTTGATATCAGCTTCGGCGAATCGAATTCGTAGCCGCCGTCAATAACAATAACGCCGCCTTCTTCGGTGGTTACAATAAAGCTGTTCATCTGTCTGTTTGATTCCGATGCGAGCATATAAATTGTGTTTTTCATTGTCGTACCTTCTTAATTCTGAATTCTTAATTCTTAATTCGGGAGTGGATAGGGGTTCCCCGACGCGAACCGGTGAGCGTTGGGGGTTCACGTAAGATTCCTCACCTACACGCCGCATTATACTCTTATTTATCTGTTGTGTCAATACGGTTTTCGCATATATCGGATAAAATACATTCATGGCAGTGAGGCGAGCGCGCGCAGCACACCTCGCGCCCGAACATTACGAAGCGGTGGCACAACGCCGCCTGCTCGGCGGGCTCCACTATCGCGGCAAGCGCTTTTTCCGTCTTTTCCGGCGTCAGCGGTTTGCCGTCTCCGCACAGACCTATCCTTGCGGAAATACGTATGCAGTGCGTGTCCGCAACGACGGCGGGCTTGTTAAAAATATCGCCGAGTATCAGATTCGCTATTTTTCGTCCAACCCCCGGCAGCGTCAGCAGATCTTCCATATTGTCCGGCACTTTGCCGCCGTAAACGGCGATTATACGCTCTGACATTCCTTTAAGATCGCGCGCTTTTGAGTTGTATAAGCCGCAGGAGAATATGTACTTTGCAATATCATCCTGCCCCGCCTCCGCCATGGCGTAAACGTCCGGATATTTTTCAAACAAGTCTTTGCAGACTATGTTCACGCGCTCGTCCGTGCACTGCGCGGAGAGCCGCCCCATAACGAGGAGCCGCCACGGATCGCCCTCGTAAAAAAGCGAACAGACGGCGTCGGGATATTTCTGTTTCAGCCTGTCAACAACGGCTGCGGCGAGTTTTTTCCTGTTCATTTTTTGATCCTTAATATAAAAAACACTTGATTTTTTTGTTACAATGTGGTATTATGCGGATATTAACTTGCATATCCTGTAAAAAAAGAGGTAACCGTAATGGGAAGAGCAGACGGCAAAAGAGTAAAAAGCGCGGATCCGATGTATCAGCTTATTTCATATATAATGAACAAGCGCGTGGACTCCATGAATATGATAACTGTGGATCTGCCGCTTGAGCCTATGACCGCGTACATACACAAAATGAGAAACGAGAAGGGAATAGCGCTGTCGTATATGGGCATTTTCACGGCGGCTTATCTGCGTACCGCGTGCGAATTCCCGGCGCTGAACAGATTTGTGGTAAACAAAAAAGTCTATGCGAGAAACGAATTCTGCGTAGGTCTCGTCGTTCTGAAAACGGACAGCGACAACGGCATAATGTCAAAAATTTATTTTGACATGAATGACAACGTCTTTGACGTACAGCGCAAAATAGATGAATATATAAAAGAAAACAGAACGTCTGAAACGGACAACAAGACGGAAAAACTGATGAAAGTCCTGCTCAAAGTACCGGGACTTGCGAATTTCGGCGTGGGACTTTTCAGATTTTTGGACAATCACGGAATGCTGCCGAAAAGCGTCATAGACGCCTCGCCGTTCCACGAATCACTGCTTTTGTCAAACCTCGCGAGCATTCGTACGAATCACATATACCACCACGTTTACGAATTCGGTACGACGAGCATAAGCGTAACGATGGGAACGCCGCGCGTTGTTCCTAAATTAAAGCGCGACGAGGTTGTGTTCGAGCGCACGCTGCCGCTCGGCGTCGTAATGGACGAGAGAATTTGCTCCGGCTCGTATTTCGCCGCCGTGTTCAAACGGCTTTCCTCTTACATAAAAGACCCGTCTTTGCTTGAACAACCGCCGGAAAAGGTTATCAAGGATTTTTAACGGTTGAATAACTCCGCGTCAGCGGAAATTCACGGCGAAGCCGATTCATTCCGCGTAAGCGGAAATTCATGACGGCGGGAAGCCGTCAATTCATTTTAACATAGTTTGACAGCGTGAATAGCCTGCGGCGTGAATTGCTTGCGGCGTGAATTGCGCCTGCGGCGCGTGAATTGTCCTTCGGACATTATTTAACAACACTCAATTCTTTGATACCTATATCAAGCAAAACGGGTATCATATCCTCCTCTATTAGTTCACCGCATACGAGAGGGCAGACTGCGGGCGGACAGCTTATATTCATATCGGACAGTATCCTGCCGGCGCAGTCTTGTGCCGGCAGTATTTCTTTTGCGGAAAAGAACGCTTCTCTTACGCTCATAACGCGTTTTGCCGCGCGTATAAGCGGCAGACGGATATCAAGCGGCTTTTTCTGAGGCAGGGAAGACAGAGCGCTGTAAAGCCTCTGCAATCCCGAATCTTCCGTCTCCGGCGTTATCATAAACGTTATATAAACGCCGTCGCTGTATTCGGGATATATGCCGTTTTTTAACAGATATTTTGCGATCTTATCGCCTTTATACCCGTATTTTGCGGCATTTACAGTTATTTTGAGC
>JAEEGW010000275.1 GCA_016280525.1 Clostridiales bacterium | reverse complement strand
GTCTTTTCAAAAAGCAGCGAAGCCGGATTTTCGACTCCCGGCACCGAGCTTATAAACGTTGAAACGGACGGGCAGAACAGACAGCACGAGGGTATAATAAACAACTTTGCAAACGCCGTACTCGGGTTAGAGCCGCTTTTCATCGACGGCAAAGACGGCATCCGCGGCGTTGAGCTGATGAACGCGATAGAGTTGTCCGGCTGGAAGAACGGAGAAGAGGTGTCCTTACCCGTTAATGAGGAAGAATATCTGTCTTATTTAAACGAACACAGAAAAACTTCGCGCTTCAAAGCCGTATCGGACGATACGGTTGCAGACACGACCGGCACGTTTGAGAGCAAAAAGATATGAGAGCGGCCGTTATCGGCGTCGGAGTCATAGGCAGTCTTCACGCCGAAATTTTAAGTGAAAAAAATATGCTTGCCGCTGTCTGCGATACAGACGAAAACAAGCTGAAAAAGTACGCCTGCCCCGGCTATACCGATTATAAAACGATGATAGACGCGGTAAAACCGGACTGCGTACATATCTGCACTCCGCATTATCTGCACGCGGAAATGATAATCCACGCGCTCGGCGCCGGCGTAAACGTCCTCTGCGAAAAGCCGCTTTGCATAAACAGGCAACAAATAGAAGCGATACTTGAAGCGGAAAAGCGCTCGGCGGCAAAGCTCGGCGTGTGCTTGCAGAACAGATACAACAAAGAAAACGTATTCGTAAAAGAATATTTAAAAGACAAAAACGTAAAATGCGCCGTCGCGCACGTGGCGTGGCACAGGACGAAAGAATACTACGCGTCGGCTGACTGGCGCGGAAAATACGCGACTGAGGGCGGAGGCGTGCTTATAAACCAGGCGCTTCACACGCTTGATCTTTTGCAGTATTTCGCCGGAATGCCAAAGACGCTTACCGCAAGCGTGTCGAATTTAACGCTGAAAGACTGCATAGAGGTGGAAGATACCGCCGTTATACAGAGCGTCAAAGGCGCGGGCATCTCGCTTTTCGCGTCAAACGGCTGCGCCGCGGATATGCCCGTAAATATCACGGTAAGAACTGACAAGGACGTAATACAGATATACCCCGGCGCGGTTTTGATCAACGGCGTCACGGCTGATATTGAAAAAACAACGGAAAAACCGCGCGGAAAAGAGTGCTACGGGTCTAGCCACGGGATCCTGATCGAAGATTTTTACAATCATATAAAAGAAAACAGGCGTTTTGAAATAGATGGAAAAGAAGCGTCAAAGGTGGTAAAGCTCATTTTGGCATCTTACGAAAGCGGCGGCAGTGAAACAGAGGTCTGATATGGCAAAATGGATAACGTCGCCGCAGTTTGAGGACCTGACGCCGCTTGACGTTTTTCACCGCGAAAGACAGATAACCGACGTTAAAAACGATACGGAAAACGGAAACAGCGTCATACTGTTCAGAAAAAATACGGCGCTTGTAAAACTGCCTCAGAAGGCGGAGCTTAAAGTCACCGCGGACGATTTTTACAGACTGTATATAAACGGCGTCTTCGTCACGGAAGGACCGGCGCCCGCGTATCATTTCAGATACAGATACGACGTGGTCGATATAAGCAAATACCTGAAAAAAGGTGTAAATACGTTTGCATTTCTTACGTATTACAGCGGACTTATAAACCGCGTTTGCCAGAGCGGAGACCGCCGCTGCGGGCTCTGCTGTGAGCTTGTCTGCGACGGGCTGTCCGTTTTTCAGTCGGACGAAAGCTTTTTATGCCAAAAACATACCGGATTTACCGCATCAGGCAAAGTCGGATACGACACGCAGTTTTTGCAATTATACGACAGCCGCTGTGATGAAGACGGATTCGAGCTGCCGGATTTTAACGACGGCAAATGGAGCAAAGCCGTTTACGTAAAAAACGACGACCATGTTTTTGCGGACGGCATATCAAAACACATAGTTTTTGAAAAAGTAAGACCCGCCGTCGTTGAGAAAAGAAACGGCGCGCTCTTTGTCGATTTCGGCGGAATGTACGTCGGTTATCTCTGCTTGAAAGCAAATGGCAAGAGCGGAGAAGAAGCGATCATCCGCTGCGGTCAGGAGCTAAACGGCGACGGCAGCGTCAGATACAATCTCCGCGCAAACTGCGTATACGAAGAGAAATGGATCCTTTCGGGCAAAGAAGACAAACTGTATCAAATAGATTATAAATCTTTCCGCTATACTGAGCTTGTCTCCGACGCGGAAATATATGATATTTACTTATATTCCCGCCATTATCCGTTTGAGCTGAAAGCAAAAATAAGACAGGAATTTGACAGCGACGCCGATATAAAAAAGGTCTTTGACCTCTGCGTAAGATCGCAGAAATACGGCGTACAGGAAATGGTAAACGACTGCATGGAGCGCGAAAAAGGCGTGTATTTAGGCGACGGATGCTATACGTCGCTGTGTAATTTCATACTCACAAAAGACGATAAACTTATGCGGCAGTTTATAGAGGACGCGTTTTCCTCGTCGTTCATAGCGGACACGCTGATGAGCTGTCTTAACTGCTCGTTCATGCAGGAAATCGCAGAATATCCGCTGATACTCGTACAGCTTTTGCTATGGCATTACAGGCTTACAAAAGACAAAGAGTTTTTGCAGAAAAACGCAAACAGATCGTCAAAACTGCTTGATTCATACGGCAGATTTGAAAAAAACGGACTGTTATATGACACAGAGCAGTGGTGCGTCACCGAATGGCCTTCAAACTACCGCGACGGATACGCCGTGAATAACGACGGAAACAAGCCCCTGTCCGAGCCGCACGTCGTAATGAACGCGTATTATATAAACGCGATACGTGCGCAGAACGAAATGCAAAAACAGCTCGGCTTGCCCGGATATAAAGATACAAAACCGCTTATAAAAGCGTTCAACAAAGCGTTTTACAATACCGAAAAACACTTATACAAAGACGGTCTGGTGTCGGATCACATCAGCTATATCGGCAATGCTTTTCCGTTCGGCTTCGGCTTGTGCGAAGACCCGGTCTTTTACGAAAAAATGACGGGGTGGTTTGCCGAAAAAGGCGTGACCGGCACCTCATTATTCGCAACTTTCCCGCTTCTGACCGGCTTTATACGCACGAACAGACCTGACCTTATAAAAGAAGCGGTAAAAGACGAAAAAGCGTGGCTCAATATGATAAAAGAAGGCGCGACGGCGACCTTTGAATGCTGGGGAGCGGACGGCAAATGGAACACGTCGCTTTTCCACCTGCAGAATACCCACATAGCGACGTTCATTTCGGATACGGACCTTTCATTCATACCCGTTTAAAAGGAGATAAAAAAGTGAGCTTTTTTGAAGACAACGTACTTTTATACAGCCGCGCGGCTGAAAAACTGTATAACGACGCAAAGGATTACCCGATAATCGACTATCACTGCCACCTCGATCCGCGCGCGATAGCGGAAAACGACAGGATAACAGACATAGGCAGACTGTGGCTTGAAGCGGACCATTACAAATGGCGCGCAATGAGATTATGCGGCGTTGACGAATACTATATCACCGGCGACGCGCCGTATAAAGTAAAGTTTATGAAATACGCGGAGATAATGCCCATGCTCTGCGGCAATCCGCTTTACTATTTCACTCATTTTGAGCTGAAACAGATATTCGGCATATCCGAGCCGCTCTGCGCCAAAACGGCGGAAAAAATCTATGAGAAAGCAAACGAGCGCCTGTCTTCGCTTACCGTATCCGACCTGCTTGAAAAGTATAACGTCAGCCTTGTCGCCACAACGGACGATCCCGCGGACAGTCTGAAATATCACGGTATCGTCGGCAGGACCGCCGTCGTTCCCACGTTCCGCC
>JAEEGW010000274.1 GCA_016280525.1 Clostridiales bacterium | reverse complement strand
GCATACTGCTACGTAAAATTCCGTCACAGTCTCTGTCACGGCTGGGCGTCAGGTCCGTGCCCGTGGCTTTCAAGATACGTTTTAGGCGTGCAGGTGCTTGAACCGGGCTGCAGAAAGATAAAAATAGAACCGCACCTCTGCGGATTGAAATACGCCAAAGGCACGTATCCCACGCCGTACGGCGTAATCAAAGTATCGCATACTTTAAACGGTGACGGAACAGTCAAATCAGACGTTGTAATACCTGACGGAATTGAACTTATAAAATGATAAAATTCTATACAAGGACAAAAAAACCTCATCTATATGACGTTCTTGCGGTCGCATTGATAGTCGTTGCAACCGTGATCGCGATAAGCGTAATAAGCGGAGGGCGTTACGCGTTACTATCCGTAATCTTGTTCGACGCGTTTTTCGCCTACGCAATTATAAGGCTTATAACGGCTTTTATCGGTCAGCTGCAGTACAATCCGTATTCGTACAATATCATATACTACTCCGGTTTTGCGCTGTTTTTGCTGTTTGTGCTCGTAACAAATCTGATACTTACGGTAAAAATGATCGCGTCGCCCGAGATCTACGGCGAGTTTATGATGCTGTCCACGCTGACGGATACGGCAAAAACGTATATGCTCATATCCGCTCCGTTTATAGCCGTTTTTTCCGTCGCGCTGTGTATATCGAATATTTCCCTTATCATACACGAAGGCAGAAAGCCGTCTAACTTCATTGGTATAGTTTTCTCGCTGCTTCTGATCGGCGGTGAAGTATTCTTATTTACCGCGGATAAAAGCGCGTCCGGCAGTCAGACACAGGTGATGATACACGACATTTTCATAAATCTGTTCGCCGCGCTGTATCTGTACTTTGAATGTATGGTAATTGGCGCAATAACCGCAAACGCGATCGTATCTCATCACGAGCCGGAGCCTGACAGAGATTTTATAATAATCTTAGGCTGCTGGGTAGGCGAGGACGGTAAGATCACGCCGCTTTTGCGCGGAAGAGTTGAGCGCGCAATAGAGTTTGCCGAAAAACAGGAGAAGCTCACGGGCAAAAAAGCGATATTCATAACGTCCGGCGGCAAAGGCTCGGATGAAAAAATGTCGGAGAGCGCCGCTATGAAACAGTGCCTTACGGAGCACGGTATACCGGAAGACCGCATAATTGAAGAAGATCAGTCTACCACAACGGTAGAAAATATGGTCTTTTCAAAAAAGAAAATAGACGCGGTAAATAAGGACGCAAAAATCGCTTTTGCAACAACGGGTTACCACGTTTTCAGAAGCGGTATTTTCGCCGGCCACGCGAAAATAAAATCTATTAGTATTGGATCAAAAACAAAGTGGTATTTCTGGCCCAACGCCGCCGTGCGTGAATTCGGCGGACTGCTTATAGCGCATAAAGGAAAACAGGCTGTAATACTGACAAGCCTGTGCCTTATATACATAGTCTTAACAATACTTGCTTACAGATAAAGGATGAAAAATGGCTGATCTGCTTGTAAAACTGTATGATATTAAAGACTGTCCCGAGCTTATTTCTGAACTTGAAGAAAAGGACATACATATAATACGCGTCCTTTCACCGGATAAATATAAGGTCCTTGACTTTGTGGAGGAGCAGTTTACAAAAGGCTGGCGTAGCGAGTGCGAAGCGGGGTTTTATAACACTCCCGTTTCGGTATTCGCCGCGGTCACGAATAAAAAAGTCATAGGCTTTGCCTGCTATGACGCGACGGCTCGCGGCTTTTTCGGACCTACCGGAGTCGCGCCGGAATACAGACGAATGGGCGTAGGACGCGCGCTTATGATAAAATGCCTTTTGTCAATGCGCGAATACGGCTACGGCTACGCGATAATCGGCTGGGCGGCGGGCTCCGCAAAGCATTTTTATGAAGAATACGCGGGCGCGATAGAAATACCTGACTCGTTTCCCGGCGTTTACAGCAGATATATAAACGTCGCATGTGCAAACGACAAAGGAGAGGAAAAATGACTCTGCTTGACGCTGCAAAATCGTTTTTGAACGGCAAAATTAAAGACGATGACATATTGGTCGACTTTACTATGGGCAACGGTCACGATACGGCGTATTTATGCTCGCTCGTCCCGAACGGAAAAGTCTACGCGTTTGACATACAAAAAGAAGCTCTGTGTAACACAACTGAGCTTCTGAAAGATAAATGTTATAACAACGCGGAACTTATACTTGACAGTCACGCAAATATAGCGAAATACGTAGATCATTTCAAGTGCGGTATGTTAAATTTAGGTTACCGCCCGGGCGGAGATAAGACGGTTACAACGCTTACCGAAAGCACGCTCAAAGCCGTGACGGACGGTATTGAACTGATGGAAAAAGGCGGCGTTCTCGTAATATCCGTTTACCCCGGCCACGCGGAAGGCGCAAACGAAGGCAGAGCGTTGTACGAGCTTTTATCGACGTATGACAAAGTCTATTATTCCGTCGTCCAGTACCGTATGATAAACTCGCCCGACAGCCCGTTTATTTTCGCGGTTGAGAAATATGACAAATAAAGAAAACCGTCAAGGTCAAGGCTTTGGCGGTTTAATCTTTTTCAATAATTCTTTTGAGCGCTGGTGAATGAAATCATAAGTCATCAGCTTTATATATTTTATTTCAAACGTTATACAGAGTGTGTAACG
>JAEEGW010000273.1 GCA_016280525.1 Clostridiales bacterium | reverse complement strand
CGTCCGGACGACGATTCGTCCAAAAGATCTATCGCTTTGTCCGGCAGATATCTGTTTTTTATATACCGCTGTGAAAGCTGCACCGCGGCGTTTACCGCGCCGTCCGTTATTATAACGCCGTGGTGCTTTTCAAGTACCGGCCGTATGCCCGTAAGCATCTTTTCTGCAAGCGCGCCGCCCGGCTCCTTTATCATAACGGGCTGAAATCTTCGGCAAAGCGCCGGGTCGGATTCTATATATTTTTCGTATTCGGAAAAAGTCGTAGCGCCTATGACCGAAATTTCGCCTCTGCCGAGAGGCTGTTTTATTATGTTCGCCGCGTCTATCGCGCCCTCCGCCGCGCCTGCGCCCGAAAGCATGTGCAGCTCGTCGATAAACAGTATAACGTCGCCGCGCTCCGTACATTCGTTTATTATCCCGCGGAAGCGCTCTTCAAAATCCCCGCGGTATTTCGATCCTGCCAAAACGGACGCAATATCAACGGAAATAATCGTTTTTCCGTAAAGCGCCTGCGGCACGTTACCGTCCGATATAAGCGCCGCCACACCTTCCGCGACGGCGGTCTTGCCGACGCCGGCTTCTCCTAAAAGGCAGGGATTGTTTTTCGTTCTGCGACACAGAATACGCAGTACCCTCTCGCATTCTTCATTTCTGCCGATGCACGGAAACAGCTTATTTTCCTCGTACAGAGCGCACAGGTCTCTGCCGTACTGCTTTAAGTATCCGGGTTCTTTTTCTTTCCGTCTGCCCCTCTGCACGCTCCTGCAGCCTATGACGGAGGTAACGTCCGAGAAAATCTCGGAGAGTTTTATACCGTGACCCGTTATGATACGCGCGGCGGCACATTCGTCCTCGGATATAATGGAGAGGAGCAGATGCTCCGTCCCTATCTCGTTGCTTCCGTGACGGCACGCTTGCTCGGCTGAATTTTCCAATATATGCCGCAGTCTTACGGAATATCCCGCCCCGCCGTCCACGCGTGAAGAAAAAGGCAGAGCGGACGGCAAAAGCTTTTTGACGCTCTGCTCGCTCATCCCGCGCGCGGTAAGCAGTTTGTACGCTATACAGTCCGGAAAACCGAGCATAGAAAAAAGCACGTGTTCCGAGCCCGTGAAAGGGCAGCCGGATAACGCTGACAGTTCCTTTGCCTTGTTCAAGACCGACTTTGCGGCCGCGGTAAATCGCCTCATAAATTCTGCCTTTTTTTGTAATTATCGCCTTATATCAGCGCTTATATTCGGATACTGCGGTATACATTCCGAAATCCGTCGCCATACAGTTCCACGTAACGCAGTCCACGTTCCCGGTCTGCTTCAAACCGTGTATTTTCTGCAGTTTTTTTACCGCCGCCGCGTCGTTTTCGTTATATATACCAGTTACGTAAATTTCGCCGTCAAATCTGTATTCAGCATTAAGACATATTAGAACGAGCTGTATAAAAGATACGGTATCGCTTTTCTCGTTAAGATATACCGTATATCTTCCGCCCGGAAATACGCTTAATTTATCCGGCGCCTCACAACCCTGCATGATCATATCGTAGTCGGCTTTTATCGCCTCCCACGTTTTTATATCCGCGTCGCCGGTTATTTTCAGTCCGTGCGCTTTCTGAAATGCGGAAACGGCGTTTCTCGTCTGTTTGCCGTATATCCCGTCCGGGACGATACGCGGTATCGCCGCGTCTTTTAATGAAATATAATAAAGATAATTCTGCAGCTGGCTTATGTATTCTTTGTCGTCATATCCGTTCATACCGAATCCTCCGTGCCGTAAATATCGCCTCCGTACTGACCGCTGTTGTATCTGTCTCCGTCGGATATAAGCTCGTATTCGCCCGTTATCGCGTCCCACGTTATAGGTCCGGTTATACCCGTTACGGTTATTCCGAAAATCTCCTGCAGCTGCGATACCGACGCTTCCGTGTCGGCGTCGTATTCACCGGTGATCTCCGGTACGGTTATATCCTCGTAAACCGACGAAATAACGCTGATATAATATTGCAGCCGTCTTACGTCGCCTCCGGACGAGCCGACCGTCAGAAGCTGACCGCCGTACGGCGCGGCGACCGTGACGTCCGCTTCGTCTATGCTCTCCGTCAGACCTAAATAAACGTCGTATATCGCAAACAAAGTCTGCCTGTCAAGTATGCCCGTCTGCTCAAGTGCGAAAAGTCCCTGTACCGCTCTTATCGCTTCTTCCGTCTGCGGTCCGTATATGCCGTCCGGGAAAACCTCGGGCACTTCGATATAGTATAGTGAGATAGTGTTCAGATAGTATTGCAGCACGCTTACCATTATGCCGGTCTCGCCGGGATATAAAACGGACGGAAGCTGCAGCGACACCTCGTCAAGCGAAAGTCCCTCGCTTTCCACTTCGTTCAGCCGTTTTATCCCGTTGTAAATGAACTGGATCCTGAACCACGTGCTCTGATCCACCGTGCCGTTCTGCGTCAGCCCGAATATCCGCTGGAATTCCCGCACCGCTGCCTCGGTTTCCTGCGTGAAAATATATGATACGTTTGAGATCTTCGGTATGGCGGGATAATTTCGCCCTATCCTGTTCAGCCGCAGGCTTACGAACCGCACGGCGTCGTCCGCAACGCCGACGCGCAGCGGCATGGGCGGTTCCGCCATGCGAAGCTCGCCGACCGGCGCGTTTTCAACTATTTCGATATTGTCCCCGTAATAGTATCTCAAAATGCCGTAAGCCGTGTATCCGTTCTGCGCTAAAGTTACCGTGCCCCACTGTGAAAGCCCGCTGCACGTTGTTGTAGTGCCGTTGCAGTACGCGGCGAAAAGCGGCTCAACGCTGCCGGACCTTTTGATATACGAGTTGAATATCTCGTCAACAACGTAGCTTATCGTATCGTAATACGCGTGACCGCGTATGTACGACTGATCCTCTGCGGTGTTGTTCGTAATGTCAAAATCAAAATTTCTTGTTCTGTAGTATTGCGTATATATCCTGTTCATCGCAAAGGAGATAATAGCGTATACGTTTGCGCGTATGGACGCGTCCGGCCAGGTCGGGTATATCTCACAGCTCGCACAGTTTTTTATATAGTCCGGAAAATCCACAGTCACGTTTTCCGCGTTTTTGTTTGACGAAGCGCCTAAATGAACGGTTATCTTTTCTGGTATCACGGGCAAAAGCTCGTTCATCGCGGACCTCCTTTTTCAGATACCTGACCGCAGCCGCCTTTATACGGCGCGCAGTCCGGCACGTATTCGTTAGTTCCCGCGTCGCTTGAAGCCGTAAGCGGTATCAGCACCATCGGCTGTCTTGACGTTATTCCGGTAAATACAGGAATATTTAAACTCACGAGCGGATAATATCCGGCTGACGTCACGGTCACGTTATACAGAGTATAATCGGGACCTGCGGACGCTGACGATAATGAATTTGAAAGCTCCGCCGTCTGCAGCTCCGACAGCGGCGTCTGTCCGCTTTCATCCGTTATGTATCTGTATATTACCGTGTCCCCGCCGCCCGTTATCTGTGATATCATCACCTCCGCGCCCGGCACCGGAGCCGACCCGGCGGCGGTCGTGACGTTTACGGTTATGAAACCTGTCTGTTCTGCCATTCATATCTCCTTTCGCTATATATGTCATTTTTCATTTTATGAAAAACACGGAAAAAGATTGCATAAAAAAGCCGCAAATGAAAAAATCTTCTGCGGTTTAAATCACTGTATCCGCGCAGAATAAATAAACAAGGAGGATGAAATGAAAAAAAGTCTAACCGTAATCACAACTATATTTCTTGTGCTTTCGCTTTTTCAGTCGGCCGCGGCGGAATGTACGGGATTTTATATAATGAGAAAAAAAGAGCATAAAAGACCTGAGCTTGACGCCGGGCTTAAATATATAACGGAATATAACGCCTGCTGTCTCGGGCCCGATGAAAAAGTGATCTATCTTACCTTTGACGCCGGGTATGAAAACGGAAACGTTGAGCGGATAGTCGACACGCTTGACAAACACAACGCGAAAGGTACTTTTTTCGTCTTGGAAAATATAATACGCAGAAATACTGCTCTTATAATTAAAATGGCAGAGCACGGCCACACCGTCGCAAACCATTCCATGTGCCATAAAAATATGGCGAATATGACACTTTCTGAATGTGAAGCGGAGCTTTACGGGCTTGAAAAACTGTATAACGAGCTTACCGGGTATACGATGGCAAAACTCTTCCGGCCGCCGGAGGGGAATTTCAGCCGCACGCTGCTTGACAACGTATCAAAGCTCGGATATAAAACGGTTTTCTGGAGCTTTGCATACGCGGACTGGGACAACAGCAAACAGCCGTCGCCGGAGTACGCTATAAAGCTGATACTTGACAACACGCATAACGGCGAGATAATCCTGCTTCATCCCACGTCAGAAACAAACGCCGATATACTTGACAGACTGCTTACGGAGTGGGAGAATACGGGCTTTCGCTTCGGCAGTCTTACGGAGCTTTTATGAAAGTTTTATCCGTCCTGCTCGCCCTGTTTTTATCCGTTTTGTCCGTAAATATAAAAAAGCCGGTCAAGTATATTGCGCTGACGTTTGACGACGGACCGCATCCGAAATACACGCCGCAGATCTTAAAAATACTTTATGAAAACGAAGCGGCGGCGACGTTCTTCGTCGTTGGCGAAAACGCTGAGAGATACCCGGAGCTCGTCCGCGCCGAATACGACCTCGGATTTGAGATAGGAAACCACACCTATACTCATTTTCATTTGAATGAAAAGAATATAAACGCGCTGTACGACGATATAAAAAAAGCGGATGACATAATCTGCAAAATTACGGGTGAGATACCGAAGCTGTTCCGCCCGCCCGAGGGAAAGCATAACGGCAGATTAGACGGGATAATAAAAAAAGCCGGAAAATCTACGGTCTTGTGGACCGTAGACACGCGCGACTGGGCGCATACGGATAAAGAAAAGATTATAGAAAATATAAAAAATAACGTAAAAAACGGCTCGGTTATTTTGTTCCACGATTATATAGTTCCGC
This sequence comes from Clostridiales bacterium, assembly GCA_016280525.1. Lineage (GTDB taxonomy): Bacteria > Bacillota > Clostridia > Oscillospirales > CAG-272 > UBA1248. The sequence goes on along the minus strand of JAEEGW010000273.1, from coordinate 260 downwards.
CGTCGCCCACGCCCGACGTTTTGTGTGAAATTATACCGTATCTGAAATCGCAAAGCTACGAACTCGTTACGGTGACAGAGCTTCTGCGTCACAAGGCAGATATAGGCGAGACAGCATCATTTTTCATCGGATAAAACAAAGCCCTCTGTCAAATCATAATCAGGCGGGATACCGCACGAATATGAATTTAAAGTAATGGACAAAATATAAAAAACGGCAGGGAACTATTATGAGAGGGAAAACAAAAAAGCTTTTATGCG
>JAEEGW010000272.1 GCA_016280525.1 Clostridiales bacterium | reverse complement strand
ACGGGGATCATAAGCTCATTTTCGTCAAGCAGAGCCGCGCATTCAAGCTGACCATAAGGCTCCGACGACTGAATATACACTTTTCTGTCTTCAACGCCGTCGCCCGTAAAGGAAGCGTTTATGTAGAAATGTTTGTCCGGGTTGCTGTAATATGCGGTATTGAAATTCGAACCTCTTACGGTAAAGCGGTAACAGCCGACGAGAGCGTCGTAACCTGCGTATTTTGCGTTATCCGTTTTTTTAGTTATCTTAACGTTTTGAAGCGGATTGCGCTCTATGTAAGCCTCTTTTTTCAGTCCGTCAAAGCTGTGGGAATCGGACGTGTATATCCGGTGACCGAAATAAACGTCGCCTTTTTCTGCTATCGTACCGGTTATCGCCTTTGTGTGCGTAATAACGTAATTGCCGTCTTTCAGCTCGACTTTGAGTTCGCCGTTGTCTTCAAGCGACGGCATTATTATACCTATAACGCCGGCGCCTTTTACGTCAAATCCGACGTATTCCGTATTTGTAAAATCAAATCCGTCTGTTTTGTTTGATTCCGCGGTGTTATTCTTTAAAATTATCTTGTTTACGTTAGATTCCGGTATCACGATTTTTGATAATACGCTGCCGCCGCCGCTGTACTCGGACGCCGCGACTATCCTTACTGTCTCGTGCAGCTTGTCGGAATAAGTATGGAAAACGCGCTCAAGCTGGAACGGCACGGCGGAATTGCCGCGCTTTACGGCTTTTATTTCCTTTATTTCTATCTTTTCACCGGCTTCCGCGCCTATGTCTACGCGGAACTTCGTAAGATATCCGGTATAGTCCGCCGCTGAAGATAACGGCACGACGCAGGTGGTCCAGACCCCGGAATTGAATCTGAAGCTTACGTCCTGATCCTCGCTGAAATTGGTATGTGAGCCGGCGGCTATGTAAAAGTTGCCGTTCGTCGCGACCTCGGTCTTCAGCGTTATCTGTATCGCGTCGTATTTTGACGTGCTGAATCTGACGCCGGAGGATATTATATACGGGTCATAGGAGTTTGTTACCGTGTATGAAAGCACGCCGTTTCGCACAGTCACCGCGCTTGTGTCGTGTGTTGACCAGGACGAGGTTTTTGCTATTATATCGTAATAATCTTCATTGCCCGATATCTCTTCAAGCGCCGTGCTTACAAACGTCTGGTTGCAGAAGCGGAAATCGTAATAGTAATAGCCGAGCCTGTGGCAGTTCATACGCCCGGACGCGGCGGACCTTGCGGCGCTGCACTGCGACCCGTCGTCAAGCGCGATCAGAACGTCGGAGGCGGTGTCAAAATACGGCACGCCTTCTTTGTTGTATATCGCGGAAAGACCTATTTCGTTCTGCGTGCTCAGATCGTAGAGCAGCGTGGCGTTCTGATTTTCAAAAGTGAATTTGCGGCGTGCTGCGTCCGTGAATTTTGCCTGCACGCCGTTTGCTAACGCGTTGGCGGTAGCGACGGTCTGATCCCATCCCGGCTCCATTTGCTCCTCGGGCTGTATCAGGCCGCTCACGGCTCTGAAAAGCAGAGTTACGTCCTTGTTGTTTTTCTGTCCGTCGCCGTTGTAATCGCAGTTTTCGGCAACGGCGCCCGCTGTGTCGCCGCTGACGTATCTGAAAAGTGCAACAACGTCTTTATTGTCGATCACTCCGTCGCCGTTTACGTCGCCTTTGAGAGAAGCGGCGCTGACGCCGGTATACGTGAACACGGATACCGCCGTTAAAAGGCAAAGAAGCAGGGAAACGATCTTTTTCATAACAGGCTCCTGTACGGTTTTTTTTAATTTTATCATATTATGATATGTTTGTCAATTGTAGATTTGTAAAATAAAATAAGAGGCTGCCGCGCTGAGCAACAGCCCCTTTCATGTCCCGTAAGGGACAATTCATGAACGAAGTTCAATTCATGTTCGTCCCGAACAATTCATGTGTCAAAGACACAATTCATGCGCCGTTTGCGGCGCAATTCATAACCGGCAGCAGATTTTTGCTTTTAAATGAATTGGCTGCGCCGTGAATTGATGCTTGCGCATCATGAATTTACGGCTATGCCGTCGTGAATTGAATTGCACCAAGACGCAATTCATTAAGGCTGCCGCATTAGCGACAGCCCCCTTGCCGTTTTACTGTTGTACCGTTATCTCGTATTCGTTTGCGTTATCCATATTGACGTTGAACGAGAAGGAATACGTTCCGTCCGGGTCGAGATATACCTGATATCCGTCATAGACGTGCGTTTTAGAAGACAGTTTTATATCCGTTTCCGCGCCGTCCGCTTTAAACGTTACCGTCGGCGGAGTGTACGAGGTAAACCCGTAAACTCTGACCGCCGCGGTGCTTTTTCCGCCGGAAATTTTGAATATCGCTTTGTTGTATTTCGCGCGGACCGACGGGACTATGCTGTCCCCGTAAGGCTCGCCCGTGATTACCTGTATCTTATACGGGTCTATACAGCTGTCTTCCCTTACGTTTCTGACGTTGCCGTCGTTGTCGTTACTGTAATCGCCCCACGGCAGGATGATCAGCTCCAGCTCCATTATATCGCCTTTTTTGAGCGTCACGGTGTCCGCAATATCGAGCGTGAGCGTACCGGTGTTCAGCTCCTTATACGGACTGCTGAACAGACTGTAGCTGTATTTGTCAACAAATAAGAAGTTGCCGTCGTATTTCTGTCCGCCTATCGTTATGTCGCTGTATCTTACTATGATACCGAAGTTCACGGTGTCGTATTCGCCGTTGTTCGGCTCGCTTGAAGCGTTTTTGTTTCTTCCCTTGAAATAATCGAAATACGGGTATTCTTTGCCGAGCGTATAATACTTCGTTGAGCCGAAGAAGCCGCTGCTTGAACACGTGCCTGTCTGAGGCTGGCCGTTTGCGTCAAGATATCCGATCTTTGAGTAAACGAACGATCTGCTGTCCACTTTAAAGAACGAAAAATTGTCTCTGAAATTGTTTATGGTAACGTCTTCCAGAACTTCAAGTCTTATGCTGTAAAACGTCCTCGTTTCGTCCGTTTGCGCCATTTCCGTATGTCTGTACGTCGCTTTTATCTTTCCGTCGTCTGATATATAGTCCATATTTATATCGGCGTAGATCGGGCCGGCGGATACTATTTCCGCGGACTGTGACTCTGTCATATTCGAGCTGCCGGATGAATCTTTATACTGTAAGAAGAACAGTCTGCCCGCGCACGTGTGCTGCGTGCCCGTGCCGTTGTTCCAGAGTTCCGCGGAATTCGCGCGGCAGTCCGGCAGCATCCAGCCGTCCTTGCCGTATACGAAATACGGCGTTATGCAGTTCGTTTCCGTCACGCCTACGGACAGATGATAATACGGAATGTGGAACGCTATGAACGAAAGCTGTTTTAACGGATAGTTGCCCCACCTCTGATACAGATGAAGCATCGTAAAGCGCTTGTTTTCGTCCTTTTCCACCGTCAGCGGAGCGTAGACCTCGCCGTACGCCATGGAAAAGTTGCCGGTCTCGGGCGCGTAGAGCTGTTCTTCCGCGTCGCCGTCAAAGTTTTTGCCAACTTCAAGCGGCACGGGGACCATGCGTCCGTCCTCGTCCAGCAGGGCGGCGCATTCAAGCCTGCCCCTTGTAGTCGCCGCGCTTTCCGCGGTCTGTATATATATCTTTCTGTCGTACAAGCCGTCGCCGCCGATGCGCCCTTTTATACGGAAATGCTTGTCCGGCTGGTTATACATCGCCTCGTCGAACTCTATGGCGTTTACGGTGAATCTGTAACAGCCTCTTATCGCGTCGTAACCCTCGTATACCGCGCCGTCAAAACGCGTGACGGATATATCCGTCAAAGGATTTCTTTCGATATACGCCTCGGTCCGTAAATCTTCAAAGCTGTGGTCGGCCGACGTGTATATCCTGTGTCCGAACGATACGTCGCCGCCTTTTGCTATGTTCGGCAGATCTATACCGCGGATTATCTCGTAATTTCCGTTGTTGAGCGTCACGCTTATATATCCGTTATCCGGTATCGCGGGCATTATAATGCCGTATACGCCGGCGCCCTTGACGTCAAAGCCGACGTATTCCACGCTTGAAAAATCGACCCCGTCAGGCGACGTCTTTTCACCGCCCGAGTCTTTGATGACGAGCGAGTTTACGGTATTCTGCGGTATAACTGTCTTCGTTTCAAATACGCCGCCGCCCGTGTAGTTGCCGGACGCCACGACACGGAGCTGCTCGTGCAGCTTGTCCGGATACGTGTGGAACGTGTGATCGAGATTCAGCGATTTCAGCGAGCCGAAATTCTGATCGCGGAAATGAAAATCGTAGTAGTAATATCCTATGCGGTTGCTGTTCATCCTCGCGTTTTCGGAAGAATTCGAGGCGCTGTACGTACCGGCGGAGTTTTTTACGTACGTGTCGTTGCCGGTAAAATACGCCGCTCCGTTTTCGTTATAAATGCCCTCGACCTTTTTGCCGTTTTTCAGACTGTAAACTATGGAAACGTCTTTGTTTGTTATTATAAATCCGTTTCTTGACGCGTCCGAAAATCTGCCCTGCACGCCGTTTTTGACCGTGTTTGCATACTCTATCGTACGCATCCATTCGTCGTCAACGCTCTGCGGCAGGACGCCGGAGCTTACGGATCTGAAAAGAGCGGTGACGTCCTTGTTGTTTATT
>JAEEGW010000271.1 GCA_016280525.1 Clostridiales bacterium | reverse complement strand
CTTATTTCTGCTTTTTGCTATCAGCTGTCTTAAATAGTAAACTCCGATAGATATTATGTTGAACGATTCCGTTATTATGCCTGATATCGAGAAAGTGAATATGTTATAAATAAGCCAGCACGGCGACATAAAGGACAGCTGCGCCACTCTTATTACGTTGGGCTTTTTTACCCACATGGCGCCCATGCCGATTATGTTGCCTATCATAGGCAAAAGACATACTATATTCCCGGGCTCATATGTCAATACCGCCGTTACGGCGGAATACGCGCAAAGCGCCGCCAAAATTATCGGGCTTCTCCACTTCTCGTTCTTCTCCGACAAAAGCAGCGGAACTCTGAACAAAAGTCCTCCGAAATTCTGCACCATTCCCGAAAAAGCTTTCGGATCGCCGCCGAAGCCGAGCAGCATATAGTGTACCGTGAACAGCGTGCACGAACAGATCTGAGCTATAAACAGCTTTTTGTTATCTTTGAACTGAAAGGAAAAGATCAGTATAACGGCAGCAATACCGCCGACGATCTGTCCTATAATGGTTAACGTACTCATAAAAACCGCATCATAATAATATTTTTTTATATTATAAACCCAAATTTTGCATTTGTCAAGTCGGTTTGTTTAACAATAATCTTGACTTTGTGTTTATTCTTTGATATAATTTTCGTAAAGCCTTCTCATTCAAAGGAGGCGACGGATGGAGTTTTTCAGAATATTTAAACCGTTTACTCCCTCAGTCTGCTTCGCAGCCGGCTCCCTCCGGGAGGGAGCCTTATATTTTTTTCAAAAATCTCCAACCTTTTTCTCCTGTTCCGTGTCTTTATATCGGAACGTTCCGAATTTTATGAAAGGATAAGCGATATGTTCAGTGCTTACAACGACGAAACTCTCGTTATGATGACGCTTTCGGGCGAACAGCGCGCCTACGGGGAGCTTGTCAAAAGATATCAGAGCCGTGTGCTCGCCTCCGCCGGCTCCGTTTTAAAATCGGTATATTTAGCCGAGGACGCGGCGCAGGACGCGTTTATCGCCGCGTGGATGAAGCTCGATACGCTTGCCGAGCCTGAGAAATTCTGCGGCTGGGTATGCCGGATAGCTGAAAACCGCGCAAAAAACATGGCGATCCGCTACAGGCAATGGACGAGCCTTGACGACGTGGAAAATACGCGTTTTGATATTGACGGATCATCTTCTCCGGAACAGACTTATATCGACTCGGAGGAGAAAGAACAATTGCACAGGGCTTTGGCGGAGCTGCCGGAAAAGGTGCGGACCGTAATATATCTGCACTATTTTGAGGGCTTGTCGGTCGCCGAAATCGCGGACAGGATGAGAGAGCCCGTCGGGACCGTGAAATGGCGGCTGTCCGACGGAAGAAAAAGGTTGAGAGGAGAATTATCTGCAATGAATGAAAACGCAAACGATACCTTGGTTGAAAAGGTAATGAAGAAGGTGGAGGAACTGAAGCTCTGGGCTTCCGTCTCCGACAAAAAGGATTTTGAAAAATCGTACAAGGAGGTTTTGTCCGACGTTGAGGCGCTGCCGGAATCGGGCGACAAATATCACGCTATGGCGGACGTGCTTCTGCGCGGTTTCTGGTGGCTTCCGGGCAAAAAGAACGATGAAATGCTTGCAAGGATAAAGGAAGCCGCGGAGCGCGGCGGAAACGACGAGGCGATATCGTTTTTGTACGCGAAGGAGGACGAAAAGCTGTCCGGCGACGCTAAGATAGAATTCATACGCGACAAGCAGATACCGCCGCTTGAGGGCAAGGGTCTTCCTTTGGCCTTAGGCAAGGAATGGTACGCTTTGGGCGTAGAGTATTTCAAAAAAGGCGAGCGTGAAAACGGCTTTGCCGCGTTTGAAAAAGCGCTTGAAATACTGCCGGAAAACAACTCTCAGTACGCGCTCGCACAGGCAGCGTTAAAAATCGAAAAGACGGCGGACAAAGATAACTTCAAGGATAAAAACAAATACAGATATAAATTCAACGCAGAATCGTTCTCCGTTGATCTGTCTAAAGGCGATCCGGTTTTCTCTGCGGACGGATTTTATTGCAAAAACGGCGTTTGGGCGCCGAGCATTATTTATAATATCTGTATAATGACGCGTATGCGCGACACAGACGGTTACGTTGCGTTTTCCGGCAAAGAGCCGGGATATACTTACGTAAGCAGCAGCGGCGCAAAGCTGACTCTTATATCAAACGGCGAGACGGTTGAAACTCCCGCAGGTACTTTTGATAACTGCGAGCTTTGGGAATCGGTGTCGTGCGAAGATTACAGCGGTGAATATTTCCGCTCGTGGATAAAGCGCGGCGTCGGCATAGTTATGCACAAGCGCATAGTCGTTGACGAGGCTGAAACGGTCGTCCTATCTTCCTATAATGTCAAAGGTGACGGCGTTTTCCCGATATCGGAGGGTAACGAATGGAGTTATGAGCGTTTATCCGACGTTCCGTCAGTCGTAAGGAAGATAGAGCTGAAAGTAACGCACGCCGACGGCAAAAAAGCCGCGCTTTACAGCACGGAATTCTCTGAAAGACTGTATTACGACGAAAACAGCTTTTCCGATATGGCTTACGCCGTACGCAGCGAATATTTAAACGATGAGCGCAGCGATGCGCGCGACGTAAGAGACTACGTTAAAAAGCTTTCCGCGGCGGCGAAAACCAAAGCGGAAAAAGCGCACGCGCGTATCGCATCCACGGTCATGAACCGTATAATGGACGAATCGACCGTGACCGAAAACAGACTGTATAACAGTATATGGAACTTCTTTGATTATTACCGGATCGTCAATAAGAACGGCGATACGGTTATATCGCAGAACCGCGATTATGCTTTTGAATTAAAAGGCTGGAAAAACGGCTGCGAGCCGCTTCTGATGAATTTCATATACGATATTTTATGCGACTGCACCGGCTGCGTCTGGTCCGAACAATGGGTGGACGGATATACGGCTTCAAAGGAAAAATATAACTATGAGGGCAATCTGCAGAAGCTGACCGTCAGCTGCAGGGACGCAGGTGAAGTAAAGGTATCCTGCGGTACGTTTGACAACTGCAGGAACGTCACCGTTGAAATAGACGGCTTCGGTCCGGGGCGCGATTACAGAAACGGCAAAAAGGTATACTGCTTTGCATATGGCATAGGACTTATAAAAGCGGAATTTTACGATGACGACGAGTGCGTTTTATACGAGCTCACCTCGTACAAAGGCGATGGCGAAGGATATTTCCCGATCAAAGACGGACTTATGCGTCACTACGATCTTATCACCGATTCGCCTAAATTCATAGGATACGCGGAGCATGAATTCGTGCAGGCGGAGGACGGAAAAATTTATCTTTTCGGCGATCTGCGTGGCTCGGAAAAACTTTCGGCACCTGATAAGTATTACGAGACCACGGATGAAATCAAGGCTTCTGAGCTTTGGGACGAGCGTAAATTTGACGAATACCATATAAGACAAGGTATAGTTAACCTCAATATTCAGCTCCACGCAATGTTTGAAGCAAATCCGGTCAATATGTTTGACGGACGCATGCCGGCTACTCACAATATATTTTCAATGCGCGTTATGGAAAACTTCGGTGAAAACGGTGTTTTGCCGGAAATATGGTACGGCTGCTACGCATGGAAAAGTCTTGTAGCTTCCGCCGCGCTTTTCAGTCAGAGCAAGGACGACGAGGTAAAGAAAGCCGAGGCGAAAAAGTATTTTGAGATCGCTTTTGAGTATTTATTAAAATGGATGGAGATCCCGGTCGGCACGGTGCTTCCCGTCGGCGATCCGTGGCTTTTCGGAGATATAAAAGCAAAGAAAGGAAGCAACAGGCTGATCCTGCCGGACGGTTCGACTGAGCGCCTCTATTTTACGGAGCTCTTCAGAGAAAGAAACATGTCCGATCTTCTTGACGCTTTGAAAGGATGGCACTGGTTTGATTTCGTAAAGCACGAGCCGTTCTTTGCCGAGTATATGAAGCGGGCGGGAAAGT
>JAEEGW010000270.1 GCA_016280525.1 Clostridiales bacterium | reverse complement strand
TTTATTACGGCGGCGACGCCCTGCGCGTAATACTCCGTCTTCGCGTCGTTTTCGGTATCGCACAGCCTGTACGCCGCCACCATATTGACCGTAAGCAGAACAACGGAAACGATGATGATCATCCTGTTCCGCAAGAGCTTCAAAAGCTCGAATTTAAGATTTTTAATAAACATATCTTTCAGTCGTGTGTAACAACATATTCCCCCGTGTTTATGTTTGCTATAATCAGCCTGTCCTCAAACATCGAGTCACCCTCATATCGTGCAATCGGTAATCCGAAATAATCTCCGCAAATAAGCGGATGATTCATATCAGACGTGTTTCCGGTTATAAACTCATCCGTGTGATACAAAAGATGCGCGTCGGAGCCGTCCGGATTTGCGGCGTATACGTTCCCGCCGGTAGGGTCTTTTGTAACGTATCCGCTTTCATCAACGTGAGCGGCTCTCTGTTCATCCCGGGGTACGGTTATGAAATATACCAGCTTATTTTCATAATAGAAGCACGGACCAATGTCTTTTAAAATGCACGTTCTTTCGCTCTCGCCCGCAAAAGTAGCGTAAAGTGAATACAGCCTGCGTCCGTCTTCAGCAAACTCATATTCCATTTTGTAATAATTTCCGTATCTGTAACCGAAATCATACTCTTTATAATCGTCTCCGTGCAGATCTGTGCTGTAATAATCCTGTTTGCCCGGCAAATGCCATATAATGCGGTCGTCCCTGATCGTATATATTATGAAATTCAAAGGGACGAATGCGTCGTTTAATTTCTCCGTAACGCCTGTTTTCGTATCATACCAAAAATAATAACCTTTGATCCCGCGTGAAAGATTCTCTGCAACACGTATCAAAAGCCTGTATTCATACGCGTAAACGCTCGTCATGGATGAGTCGGCATATGCGAAAACCGTTTTTGTTTCCGCGGTTTTCGTATCAAACGAATACAGGGTGCTTTTTCCCGTTTCATCATGTTTTAAATAATAAACGGTATTACCTATTGCCGTAAACGACTCGGAGCTGATGCCGTAAAACTGGCATTTATTGTTTTCGTGATCGCAGAAAGGGTCCGGACACAGATACGACTTTTTGCCGTCGTGAACGTTAAATTTAACCAAACGGAAATCTGTTGTCAATTTGAATATGTAATCGCCGCCTATATTTCCGTATTTATAAGGCTTGAACCTGCCTGTACTTTCCGATCCTTTGTTTTCGTCTGTCGTTGTTTCTTTGCTAATATGCGAGCTTTCGCGGGAACAAGCGCTTAGAATAACGGCTAAAGCAATAAAAACAATTAAAGCTCTTTTCACAAAAGCAAACCTCCCTATTATATATTGAGAAATATCAGCATCTCCATTATATAAGTCGCGTTTTGCAGATAAAAGTGTAAAAAACATGCTGACTTTTTTGTTAATTATGCTTTACGCCGTCTCCGCGCCGCCGGAGCCGCAGGAATACGCGCTTATAACAAAGGTCAAAGCAATAATTATGATCAGGATTTTTTTCATAGTATCATTCATGTGTAACAACAAATTCTCCTGTGTTTATATTTGCAATAATAAGCTTATCCTCAAGTAAATTGTCGCCTTCTTCAAAATGTCCTGCGATTATCCCAAAGTAATCCCCGCAGATTTGCGGGTGAAGACTGTCTGACGTCATTCCTATTAAATATTCCTCTGTGTGTAAAAGAAGATGATTATCCGTTCCGTCCGGGTTTACAACGTAAACGTCTCCTCCATACGGAGATTTAATTGATCTGCCGTTTTCATCAATATGAACGGTCTTCCGTTCATTATAAGGCAGTGATTTGAAATAGACTATTTTATTCTCATAGAAAATACATGGTCCCACGTCTTTCAAAATCAGTTTTTTTTCATTTTTGTTATTAATTGTGGCATAAAGTGAGTAAACGGTCCGCCCGTCTTCAGCGTTTTCCGGTTCTAAAGTATAATAATTACCGTATGCATACCCGTAATCATGTTCTTTGTAATCTCCTCCGTTAAGGTCTGTGCTGTAGTATTCATCACTGTTGAGAGTGCTCCAGATTATACGATCATTCCTGATCTCTTCAATATATGAATTTCCGGGTATATACCTGGCGTCAAGCTCGTCTGTTTTATTTGTTTTAGTATCATACCAGAAATAATAGCTGCTTGCACTGGAATCGGAGCTTTCTGTAACACGAAGAAGCAATCTGTACTCATACGAATATACGTTTGTCAGTTTGCCTTGGCACGCATATACGATTTTTGTTTCCGCTGTATCTGCATCAAACGAAAACAACGTGCCTTTCCCCGTTATTTTGTCTTGTCTTATATAATAAACGGTATTGCCAATAGAAGCAAATGAGCGTGAAAGCAAGCCGGTAAACTGACAGTTTTCATTTTCGTGGTTACAGAAAGGATCCGGACACAAATGCGACGTCTTGCCGTCATGCACGTTATATTTCAACAGTGAACCTGAATCCGCGCTGAATATATAATCCCCCGGGACTATTCCGTATTTATACGGTAAAAATCCGATAGGATCCATTGCTTCATCGTTTTCCGTCGCTTCCGTGTCCGTGCCGACAGTGCCGCAGGAATACGCGCTTATAACAAAGGTCAAAGCAATAATTATGATCAGGATTTTTTTCATAGTATCATTCATGTGTGACAACAAACTCACCTGTGTTGAAATTTGCGATTATTATATTATCTTCCGTCATCTCATCGCCTTTGAATCGCCCGGTAAGTATGCCGAAGTAATCACCGCAGACGTGCGGGTGAGCCATATCGGAAGTCATTCCGATGATGTATTCGTCGGTATGGAACAGCAGATGATCGTCTGAGCCGTCCGGATTCATAACGTATACGTTTCCGCCCCAGTCGTCTCGTTCCTCGTTGCCGTCTCTGTCAACGTGAACGACGCGCTGTTCTTCATACGGAATGACCTCGCCGTAAACTATCTTGTTTTCGTAAAACAGTACAGGTCCCACATTTTTCTTAAGCAGCTTCTTTTCGCCGTTATCATACGTAACGTATAACGAATATATATCTTCTCCGTCATCGCCGCTTTCCTTTTCAGTCGTATAATAATTTCCGTATCTGTAACCGAAATCGTGTTCCTTCAAGTCTTCGCCTTTAAGGTCTGTACTGTAATAATACCATTTATCCATTTTACCGACACGCCATATTATCCGGTCGTCTCTTATGAAATACAGCATATACCGCTCAGTCGGGCTGTAATTGTTTACCGTGCCGCCGAGCTGTTCGGTCTCGCCGGTATCCGTATCATACCAGAAATAAAACCGCTGCGCTTCAAGATCGTATTTTTCAAGCCATAATATGAGAAGTCTGTTTTCATATGCGTAAACCGACGTCATCATACCGTCGCGTGAAAGGACTGTTTTGGTTTCCGAGGTATCGACATTAAAGGAGTACAGAGCGCTTTTACCCGTTGTATCGTCCTGCTTGACGTAATAGACCGTATTACCGACAGAGGTGAACGTGTACGAGGTCATACCGATAAACTGACAGTCCTTTGTAGTATGCTTACAGAACGGATCGGGGCAAAGATACGACGACTCCCCGTTATGTACGTTGTATTTCATGATTATACCGCGGGGACTCAGCTCGAATATATAATCCGCCGCTTTTATACCGTATTTAAACGGTTTGTAATCGCCAGATCGAGTTGTATCCGGCGCCGTATCCGTCGTTTCGCTTCCCGTACCTTTGCACGAATACGCACTGAATAAGAAAACAACGGCTAAAATTATCAATAATACTTTTTTCATAGTTTTGTCCTCCCGATATGATTTATATTATTTTATGAAATTACTTAAAATTGCAAAAGCGATGATTGCAGCCATTACAATCAAAACAGCGGCGTACGGCACGAATTTTTCAAATGTGCGCCGCCTTTTTTCTCTTTTGCCGGCATCAAATATATTCCGTGCGTTTTCTTCAAGCGCTTCCTTTTTGTATTTACCGCTGACGTCGTAAAGAGCCTTATAAAAATCCGTTATCTTCATCTTTACGGCAAAATAAATTGCTCGACCCGCGAATAATGGTTTACGGCGACGCCCATACGGAGTATCGCGGGAACGGTGTTGTTTTCATATTCTATAACTTTTTTATAATCGTATATACCTTTCTGCAGCTTGAGCTCCGATTCCTGCTCAAGAATTATCCAGAGCCCGTCAATCTCGGCTTTTATGCACCGCCTTTCACCGTAACTCGTATGCTCCGTGCTTTCGGCAACGGTGAAGCCGAGTCCGGTAAACGTTTTTTCAAAGTCTTCAAAAGATGATTCGACGTTTATGCCGCAGATATACACGTCCGGGACCTCGCAGATGTCTATATGTATCACGTAATCGCCGGGCGTGGCGTAGGCCGGATAACCGTTAAGATCATATCTGACGTACGGCGGCTTATACATCACCGTTTTGTTTTTGTACTCTATGGGCTTCAGCTCATACGCGCTGTCGTAATACTGAACGACGCCGCCGAACTTCTTTACCGTTCCCCATCCGTTCAAGTTATCGGTATCTACCGGCTGCGTCAGGGTAAGCGGCGTTTTCGTCGTGTCCGGATGGTCGTATATTTTTTGTATGTACGTTTCAAGCTTTTCGTAATCCAGATCGTCGTACGGCATTTCCTGATACGTTCTTGTATCTTCTTCCGTTTCGGTTTCTGTTGTCGTGTCTTCCTGTTCCTTGCCGCAGGAACACGCGGTAAGGGCGAATATCAAAGCAAGTATGATAATAATGATCTTTTTCATATATTTCTCCTCCCGATTTTTATCTCTCATATATTAAGTGGATATTTGATATACGAAAATGACGATAGTGAATGATTTTTTCTGATGGTATTATACCACAAAAATCCGAAAAAAACGAAAACAGGGACAAGTGAAGCAAAATTGGGATAAGTGCAGTGATAAACCGCGCAAAAAGCAAAAACCGGAAGTTCTTCACCTCCGGTTTGTTAATTGTTCAGTGACCGCTGTCAGCTAACTTATTTTAAATCATCACAGCAAACATCAGCCTTTCACCAAAAACAAATTTATATTCACCCGTGTTGTTTGCGCAGTTAACTTCAACAGTACAAAGTACTGCATATTCAGCGTCGTCAATAAGAGAAATCTGATACTGTATATTTCCGTATTTTACACTGTCGAATTTTTCACGAGCGTCTTTTGTCAATTCGTCAAGTTTCTCCTTAACGCTTATTTCAATATCGGCAAGATCAAATACCGGCACATCATTTTCTTTTATTGCCCCAAACAGAGTTGAATTATAGCTGTAGATATGTCCGTTTTCTTCAACAACAACA
>JAEEGW010000269.1 GCA_016280525.1 Clostridiales bacterium | reverse complement strand
TAGTCAGCACGGCGAAATACTGGTTTGACTTTACGCCCGCGGCTTCAAGTTCTTCTCTGAATATCGCGTCCGCCTCGCGCAGCGTATCCGCTTTTTCCTTTGTAATATCGCCTATGATGCGCACGGCGAGACCCGGGCCGGGGAACGGCTGGCGCATCACGAGCTTTTCGGGGATCCCGAGCTTCAGGCCAACGGCTCTGACTTCGTCCTTGAAAAGCTCACGCAGAGGCTCGACTATGCCTTTGAAATCCATCACGGACGGCAGACCGCCGACGTTGTGGTGGCTTTTTATGGTCGACGCGTCGCCCTTGCCGCTTTCTATAACGTCCGGATATATCGTTCCCTGCACCAGATAGTCGACGTTGCCTATCACGTGGCTCTGATCCTCAAACACGCGGATGAACTCCTCGCCTATTATGCGGCGCTTTCTCTCCGGCTCTTTTACTCCGGCGAGTTTTATTAAAAACCTGTCCTCGGCGTTTACGCGGATGAGGTTCATATTGAACTGATGACGGAAAATGCGCTCCACATCGTCTCCCTCGTTTTTGCGAAGCAGACCGTGATCCACGAATACGCAGGTGAGGTTGTCGCCTATCGCACGGTGTATCAGCACCGCCGCGACGGACGAGTCCACTCCGCCGGACAACGCGCACAAAACGCGGCTGTTACCAAGCTCTTTTTTATATTTTTCAACGGTTTTTTCTATAAAATCGTCCATTTTCCAGTCGCCCTTGCAGCCGCAGACCGAGAAAATGAAATTGCGCAGGATATCCGTACCGTACTCCGTATGCGTGACTTCCGGGTGGAACTGCACGCCGTAAATGCGGCGGCAATAGTCCGCCATGGCGGCGCACGGGCAGTTGTCCGTATACGCTATGATCTCAAAACCAGCCGGAACGCCGCTTACGTAGTCGGTATGGCTCATCCAGCAGACGCTTTTTTCGGGAACACCGTCAAACAGATCGCACTTTTTAACGTACACGTCCGTTTTGCCGTATTCGCTTATGCTCCCGGCGCTCTTTATTTCACCGCCAGCCATATAAGCCGTGAGCTGATGACCGTAGCATATACCGAGCACGGGTATGCCGATATTCAGGATCTCTTTATCGTAATGCGGAGACTTTTCGTCGTAAACGCTGTTCGGTCCGCCCGTGAAGATTATACCCTTATATGCCTCTTTTTTTATCTCGTCAAGCGTTATTTTGTTATACGGTTTTATCTCGGCGTAAACGCCCTGCTCGCGCACTCTGCGCGCTATGAGCAGATCGTACTGGCCGCCGAAATCAAGAACAAGTATTTTTTCCATAAAACACCTTTAAAGCGAAATTTCACTTTCCATATCCGTCGCCTGCGCTAACACGGGGGACAGCTTTTTTACGTATTTTTCAACCTGCTCGCCGCATCTGCCGGTATAAAGTGACGGGTCGAGCACGTTGTTTATCTCCTCTTCCGTAAGTCCGAACTCATCGTGAGCGGCAAGTGCCGGGATGAGGCCGCATTCAAGCCCCTCTTTCATTCTCGCCGTCGCTTTCATTGACTCGGTTCGGATTATCTCGTGAAGCTGCTGTCTGTCTTTTCCGCGTTTTACGGCTTCCATAAGCAGATTTTCGGTCGCTATGAACGGCAGGTATTCGGCCACGGTCTTAGCAATTACTTTTTCGTTTACCACTATGCCTTTCGTGACGTTCAGCATCAGGCGGAGCACGGCGTCCGCGCATAAGAACGCTTCCGGCAGACTTATCCTTCTGTTCGCGGAATCGTCAAGCGTACGCTCGAGCCACTGCGTCGACGCTGTCATATAAGCGTTCGCGCCGTCCGCCATCAAATAGCGGGAGAGCGAGCATATACGCTCGCACCTCATCGGATTGCGCTTGTACGCCATGGCCGACGAACCGATCTGATTTTTTTCAAACGGCTCTTCAAGCTGTCTGTCGTGCTGGAGCAGTCTCATATCGCCGGCGAATTTATACACGCTCTGCGCTATGGCAGACAGGGCGTTAATTATCGCCGAATCCGTTTTTCTCGGGTAAGTCTGACCGCAGACGTCAAAATAGCTGTCAAATCCGAATTCGGCGCAGATCATTTCATTCATTTTATCGATCTTCGCCGTATCGCCGCCGAAAAGCTCCATAAAGCTCGCTTCCGTGCCGGTAGTGCCTCGGCAGCCGAGCATTTTTATGCGGCCGATCGTAAAATCAAGCTCTTCAAGGTCCGACGCGAGGTCCTGCAGCCACAGAGACGCGCGTTTGCCGACCGTGACGAGCTGCGCCGGCTGATAATGGGTATAGCCGAGCGTGGGCAGGTCTTTGTACTGCAGCGCGAAATCCGCAAGATTCTTCATTACCGCCAGAAGCATTTTTCTTACGTACAGCAGCGCGTCGCGGTATATTATCATATCCGCGTTATCCGTAACGTAGCAGCTCGTTGCGCCGGAATGGATTATGCCCGCCGCGGACGGGGCGACTTTGCCGTACGCGTAAACGTGCGCCATAACGTCGTGCCGGACTTCCTTTTCACGCGCCGCAACGACGTCGTAATCGATATCCGTTATATGCGCTTCAAGCTCTTTTACCTGCTCTTCCGTTATGGGCAGCCCGAGTTCGTGCTCGGCGCGCGCGAGCGCGACCCAGAGACGTCTCCACGTCTGATAGCGCGTATCCGCGGAAAAGAGTTTAAGCATATATTCCGACGCGTAACGCGATGAAAGCGGCGATTCGTATGTATCCCTGCTCATATTAGCCCCCTTATCTTATTATTATGCTGTCGCGCTCCGGTCCTACGGAAACGTAGCCGATGTGACAGCCTATTCTCTCTTCAATAAACGTAACGTAATCTCTCGCTTCTTTCGGAAGCTGCTCCCATTCTCTGCAGCCGGATATATCCGTCTTCCAGCCCGGAAGATATTCGATAACGGGCTTTGCGCCGTTCAGCGCCGCGGGGAACGGGAATTCGTCCGTCTGTTTGCCGTCAAGCACGTAATGCGTGCAGACGGGTATTTTATCCATATATGAAAGCACGTCCATTTTGGTAAGCGCAATATTCGTCGCCGCCTGGACCTGTACGCCGTATTTCGTCGCGACAATGTCAAGCGGACCTACGCGGCGCGGTCTGCCGGTCTTCGCGCCGTATTCGCCGCCCGCCTCGCGCAGTTTTTCAGCCTCTTCGCCGAACCATTCGCACGTGAACGGGCCCTCTCCCACGCAGGTGGAATAAGCCTTTACGACACCGATTATCTCGTCTATTCTGACCGACGGGCAGCCGGAGCCGATGGGCGCGTACGACGCGGTCGTGTTGGACGAAGTCGTGTACGGAACTATGCCGAAATCAAGGTCGCGCAGAGAGCCGAGCTGTGCCTCAAACATTATGCTCTTGCCGTTTGCCTGCGCTTGCCGGAGCAGTTTTCCCGTATCAGCGATAAACGGTTTTATTTTGTTCGCGTAGTTTTCTATCCACGCCTCTATCTCTTCCATAGTATGCGGCTCCGCGCCGTAAACGCGCTGGATCGTCAGGTTTTTCCATTCAAGCAGGTCTTTTAAGTGGCGTCTCAACTCTTCGGGGTAGAAAAGCTCGCCGGCGAGCACCGTCTTTTTCTGATACTTGTCCGAATAAAACGGAGCTATTCCCTGCCTTGTGGAGCCGTATTTTTTGTCCGCCAGGCGCGCTTCCTCAAGCGCGTCAAGCTCTCTGTGCCACGGGAGCAGAAGCGAGGCGCGGTCGCTGATTTTGAGATTATTCTCGTCCACGGCGACGCCTTTTTCCGCTACGGTCCGTATCTCCGCCATAAGGTTTTCCGGGTCCAGCGCTACGCCGTTGCCTAAAACGTTTATAACGCCCTTGTGAAAGATGCCGGACGGCAGAAGGTGGAGCGCGAATTTACCGTATTCGTTTATAACGGTGTGACCCGCGTTGCCGCCGCCCTGAAAACGGACGACAAAATCGTATTTGTTCGTGATGAGATCGACCATACGGCCTTTTCCCTCATCGCCCCAGTTTATACCCACAACAGCACAGTTTGACATATTTAAATTCCTTTCGAAAATAAAATCGATATAATATGATACAATAACTTTTTTTCATTGTCAAGCATATATCATTGTTTTTTTAGAAAATTATAAAAAAGTAACGGTTAACAGTCTTCATTTTGTATGCTATTACAACGCCCGGCGCTTGACAAATGCGCAAAACGGTTGTATAATGAATATAATAAATTTTGAAAGAGCGGGTAATATCACATGGAACGCATAACAGACTATTTCGGCTGTCTCGTTTTCAACGACACCGTAATGAAAGCCAGGCTGTCGCCGGAAGTTTACGGCTCGTTGAAAAAAACGATAGAAGAGGGTTCTGCGCTCGACAACAACGTCGCCTCGGCCGTGGCGGAGGCTATGAAGGACTGGGCGACGGAACACGGCGCAACGCATTTTACCCACTGGTTCCAGCCGCTTACGGGAATAACCGCGGAAAAGCACGACAGCTTCGTTTCATCGGATAAAGAAGGCAAAGTCATTCTTGAATTCTCCGGCAAAGAACTTATTAAAGGCGAGCCGGACGCGTCTTCTTTCCCGTCCGGCGGACTGCGCGCCACGTTCGAGGCGAGAGGCTATACCGCCTGGGACCCCACGTCCTACGCTTTCATAAAAGGAAAAACGCTCTGCATCCCCACGGCTTTCTGCTCCTACGGCGGCGAGGCGCTTGACAAAAAAACGCCGCTTCTGCGCTCCATGGAGGCGATAAGCAAGCAGGCTCTTCGGATCGTGCGCCTTTTCGGCAATACGGACGCAAAGCACGTTGATACGTGCGTCGGCGCGGAGCAGGAATATTTTCTCATAGACAAAGAGATGTACGACAAGAGAAAAGATCTTGTCTTTACCGGCAGAACTCTGTTCGGCGCAAAGCCGCCCAAAGGTCAGGAGCTTGACGACCATTATTTCGGCGCGATAAAACCGCGCGTCGCGGAATTTATGGAAGATCTTGACAAAGAGCTGTGGAAAGTCGGCATACTTGCAAAGACCGAGCATAACGAAGCCGCGCCGGCTCAGCACGAGCTTGCGCCGATATATACGACGACGAACACGGCGACGGATCACAACCAGCTCACAATGGAGCTTATGCAGAAGGTCGCCGCGCGCCACGGTCTCGTCTGCAATCTGCACGAAAAACCGTTTGCCGGCGTAAACGGCTCCGGCAAGCACAATAACTGGTCGCTTCGGACCGACAACGGCGTCAATCTGCTCAAGCCGGGCGACACGCCGTACGAGAACGCACAGTTTTTACTGTTCTTGTGCGCGGTTATAAAAGCCGTTGACGAATACGCTGATCTTCTGCGTATCTCGTCCGCAACGGCGGGCAACGACCACCGTCTCGGCGCAAACGAGGCGCCGCCGGCTATAGTTTCCATGTTTTTGGGCTCCGAGCTCACCGCCGTGCTGAACGCGATAGAAAACGACACGCCGTACAGCAAAACGGAGCGTATGGAGATGCTTTTCGGCGTAGATTCCTTACCGAAATTCCTGCGCGACACCACGGACAGAAACAGAACGTCGCCGTTTGCTTTTACCGGAAACAAATTTGAATTCCGTATGCTCGGCGCGCCGAGCAGTATAGCGGACACCAACGTTATGCTGAACGCAGCCGTCTCAGACGTGCTCTGCGGCTTTGCGGACAGGCTTGAGAACTGCGCCGACTTTGACACGGAGCTTCACGAACTGCTGAAAGAAACCATAAAAGAGCACAAGCGCATACTGTTTGACGGCAACGGCTACGACGGCGCGTGGGTACAAGAAGCGGAAAAACGCGGTCTGCCCAATTTCAGAACGACGCCGGACTGCATGACGCATCTGCTTGACGAAAAGAACGCGGAGATGTTCGCGCGCACGGGCGTATTCTCGCTCGCGGAGCTTAGATCAAGATGTGATATAATGCTTGACAACTATATAAAGACCGTCTCGATAGAGGCGGCGACGATGCTCGATATGAGCCGCCGCCAGATCATGCCGGCGGTGTCCGCTTACAGCGCGGAGCTGACTGCGCGGTACGATAAAAAATCCGGCGTCGGCAAAATACCGTTCAAATATGAAATGAAGACGGCGAGGAGACTGTCCGAGCTGCTTGACGTGATGGCGGACAAAACGGACGAGCTTGATACCGTTTTCACACAGTTGAAAGATATAGAGGACGTCACCGAGCACAGCTGTGCGATAAGAGACCGGCTGATACCCGTTATGGAAGCGCTGCGCGCCGCCGCGGACGAGGCGGAAACGCTCACAGCCGAGGACTGCTGGCCGTTCCCGACGTACGAAAAACTCCTCTTCAGCGTAAACCTGTAAAAAAAGAGCCACAAGGCTCTTTTTTAAATCCGGCGCTTGTAGGGGCGATCATTGATCGCCCGCTTCTTTTCTTGTCCCGCAAGGGACATATCGAGCCGAAGGGGTTCCCCGTTGCGAACTGTGTGAGCAATGGGGGTTCCCGTATGGCATATCGACTCTTTTCGTCGATATATCGCTGCCGCGATTCGATGTGCAGACCTATACGGTCTGCTCGATATGTGCTGACACACTCGATATGCGCTCCGCGCAAGAATTTCAGGCTCCCTCCTCGAGGGAGCTGTCTGCGTAAGCAGACTGAGGGAGTTACGGAAAACTCCTTCCGTCACGGCTTCGCCGTGCCACCTCCCTCAAAGAGGGAGGCAATCGGGTTGTCGTGGGGGTCGAATAACGGGTCGTCGTGGGCGCCGACCACTACAACAGGGTACGGAGCAAGGTGACAGCGAGTTTGAGGTATTATAAATAATTTTCGTGAATTGCCATTCGGACATAAAAAAGGGGCTGTTTAAAAACCTCGACAAAAAATCGAGGCAGCTAAACAGCTCGTTTTTTGCACATTTGCCTTCCCCTGTGGGGGAAGGCAGGTGGATCGTCGAGGCGCCGACCCCTACCTTCTGAATTCTTAATCCGCGCCCCCTCAGAAAACTCTGAGGGAGGGGTAAGAGGGGGTTTGGGGGGTGTGTCGAGGGGTTCCCCGTTGCGAACGAACGTGAGCAATGGGGGTTCACGAGAGGGGTGGGACCACCCAAATGCGCGTTAGCGCACAATTCGTCCCGTAGGGACACCTTGTTTATTCTTTATTCTTTATTCTTTCTTCTTTATTATTTAAAAACGGGCGACCAATGGTCGCCCCTACATTGATTTGTTTAATTAAAACGGGCGACCAATGGTCGCCCCTACAAGCAGGTCGTCGTGGCGCCGACCCCTGCCGAATTCTGAATTCTGAATTCTTAATTCGCGTCTGTCCGCCGATTTCTACACCATCGCGTTCCGCTTTGCGCGGCGGACTCGGTTGACGTGGCGCTCAAAATCGCCGTTGTTCAACAGCTCCGCTATAACGAGCTGCTCGAATACCGGCGCGGTGCAGGAATAAAACCCGAGCTTGTCGTCAAATTCCGGCATAAGTCTTTGCGGCAGGACCATATAGCCGAGGCGGAGCGACGGCGCGACCGTCATGGAAAACGTGTTTATGTATATAACGCGCCCGTCGTCGGAGAGCGAGAACACCGTGTCCTCGTTCTTGCGCGATACGGTCAGCTCCGAATCGTAATTATCCTCTATAATATACCCGTCCCGCGCCTTTACGAAAGACAGATATTCCAGCCGCTTTGACACGGGAGCTGTCACGCCGCTCGGATAACTGTGAAACGGCGTTATATGAAGCACGGAAGCTGACGAGTGCGAAAGAGCTTCCGTCGTTATGCCGTCGTCGTGAAGCGGCAAAAGCTCGTATCTTACGCCGTTTGCGCCGTACACGCGGCGTATTTTTTCGTACGACGGATCCTCAAGCCCGTACACGCGCTCCTCGCCTAAAAGCTGCGCGGAAAGGCCGTATATATACTCCGCCCCGGCGCCGATGATCACCTGCTCCGCGGACACTTTTATACCGTTGCTCCGCGCAAGATACGCGCAGACCGCCTCGCGCAGCTGCACGCAGCCTTTGTTCGGCGATTTTACGAGCAGCTCCTCACCGTAATCGAGTATGACGCGGCGCATGGTCTTTGCAAGCACGGAAAACGGGAAATCCCCCGCGTCTTTATGCTGCGGCAGCTTCGCAGACACAGCCGGTTTTCGCGGAGCGTCTTTATATATAAAATCCGATTCTTTATATATCACGTAATATCCGCTGCGCTGCCGCGATTCCGCGTAACCCTCGTCGCACAAAATGGCGTAGGCGTGCTCCGCGGTTATGACGGATACGCCTGTTTCCGCGCACAGAATCCGCTTTGACGGCAGCTTTTCCCCGTATTTCAAAACCTTGTTCGTTATATCCGCTTTTATCTGCAGATAAAGCTGCATATACGCCGGGGTTTTTAAACTTTTATCGATTTTGTATTTCATCTGGTTATATAAAAAACTCCTTAACTGAACATTTTATATTATCAAATTCATTGTATAATACTTTCAAACGTTTGTCAAGGGGTAAAATAATATGAATTACAAAAGAGTTTTGACTATACAGGACATTTCGTGCTTCGGGCAGTGCTCGCTGACCGTCGCTCTGCCGATACTTTCCGCCGCCGGACTTGAGACGGTAATACTTCCGTCCGCGGTGCTGTCAACGCACACAGGCGGCTTTACCGGCTTCACCGTGCGCGATCTGACGGACGACATCCCGGGCATAGCGGCGCACTGGAAAAAGGAAAATATCAGCTTTGACGCGATATATACCGGTTATCTCGGCAGCATACAGCAGATAAATCAGGTAAAAGACATAATAAAAACGCTGTCAAAGCCCGGCGCGGTCA
Organism: Clostridiales bacterium; assembly: GCA_016280525.1. Lineage (GTDB taxonomy): Bacteria > Bacillota > Clostridia > Oscillospirales > CAG-272 > UBA1248. Next base: position 1,413 of record JAEEGW010000269.1, on the reverse strand, counting down.
GCATCGTGGACCCGGCTATGGCAGACAACGGAAAATTATACGGCGCGTTCAACGATGAATACGTGGAAGAGATGAAAACGCTCGTTTATTCGTCCGATATAACGCTGCCGAACATAACCGAGGCCGCGTTCCTGACCGGTATAGAATATAAAGAAAAATACGATAAAGCGTATATAGACCGCATATTTGCCGCAATGGCAGATAACGGCGCGAAGACCGTGGTGCTTACCGGCGTGAGCTATACGGAAAAAACGACCGGCGTCGCCGTGTATGAAAACGGCGAATATTCGTATTACGAGCATAAAAAACTGCCCGTTTCCAGTCACGGTACGGGCGACGTTTACGCGTCCGCGTTCACCGGCGCATACCTGCAGGGCAAGTCGATATTCGACGCCGCCGCGATAGCCGCGGATTACACGGTAAAATGTATAGAGAACACCGCCGGCGACGAATCCCACCGCTACGGCGTAAAATTCGAGCCGGTGCTCGGGTATCTCATAGACAGGTTAAAATGATCCGATCCGGATCGTAGGGCGGGGGCTTGCTCCCGCCTTTTTTTTGCCGCGCGCGGGGGGTCCCTCCGTCCACCACCCGCGCCCCCTCAGAAAACTCTGAGGGAGGGGTAAGAGGGGGTTTGGGGGGTGTTGAGGGGTGGGCGACCCACCATTTCCGTCCCGTAGGGACACCTTATTTATTCTTTATTCTTTCTTATTTCTTCTTTATTATTTAAAAACGGGCGACCAATGGTCGCCCCTACTGTCTGAATTCTGAATTCTGAATTTTTAATTCTTAATTAAATTCCTCTCTATCCACTTTCCCGCTCCCTGAAGCGGCGTGCCTTGCGGCGGCACGTAATTCGTTATACCGTTCGATTTGAGGGCGTTAAGTATATACGGCAGCATAAGCGATTTTTGCCGCTTCACGTCGTGCGTTATCACGCCGCCGGCAAACGTATACGGCGTTGACCTGTCAAGTTTATATTTCCTATAACCCGCAAGAGCGAAGCCGGCAAGCGCCAGCGCCGCTTCCTTGAATATGGCTTTTGCAACTGAGTCACCCTCGTCGGCGGCTTTTTCACATTCGCGGCAGAAATCCGCGATATTCCTTGACGCCTGCTCCGTTTTATATACGCCGTAGACCGATTTACGAAAGCTGTCCGCCGGGTATTTTTCGCACAGATACCGCGTTAAAAGCGTTTTTTCGCCTCTGCCCTCATAGTCCGCCGTCGCCGCGTTTATGCCCGCGCGGCCTATCGCAAAGCCCGAGCCGGGGTCGCCTAAAAACGCGCCGTAGCCGCCTATGATATCAAGCACGGCGCCGTCTTTTATTATATACGCGTCCGCGCCTGTGCCGGAGAGGATGAGCACGCCGTCGCCGTATATGCCCGCGGCGTAAAGTCCGAGCGTTCCCTCG
>JAEEGW010000268.1 GCA_016280525.1 Clostridiales bacterium | reverse complement strand
GAAGTACCCAAGAGGTCGAAGGTGCTCCCCTGCTAAGGGAGGAGGATCTGCGAAGGGTCGCCAGGGTTCAAATCCCTGCTTCTCCGCCAACGAAAAGCCTTGAAAACATTGAGTTTTTGAGGCTTTTTGCTTGCCCGAAAACACAAAAAACTCCTATAGTACGCCTATTGAAATAATAATGCTCATTTTCCGCATGAAAAAAGCGCCCGTTTTCGAGCGCCGACGTTCACGCTTTTTGTCCAAGTCCGTCATAATAGCTTTGGATCCTTGAGGCGGTATCCTCTTTCATTTTTTCGGTAACATGAGAATAGATGTTCAACGTCGTTGAGGCTGAGCTATGGCCGAGGAGCTGTTGAACGCTTTTGATGTCCGCTCCTGCAGCAAGTGCGACGGTGGCGGCAGAGTGCCGGAGATCATGAAAACGGAGATCCGGGCGGCCCATCTGCTTAACCATGCGCTTGAACTGTCCGTTAAGCGTCGGGAAGCTTATCCGCCGCCCGACTTCATCAGTAAAAACGAGGTTGTCCGGATTGCTCCACATTTCGCCCGCTGCCATTCTGTTGAGATCCTGCTTCCTCTTCTCCGCTTTCAGATAATCAACGGTGAGGGGCGGCATGAGGATCACCCTTGTTCGGTTGCTCTTGGTGCTCTTCTCAACAAAGTATTGCCCCGTCTCCATATTCCTTTGAAGCTGCTGAGATATGGTTATGCGCTTGTTCTTGAGATCCACGTTATCCCATGAGAGGCCGAGGCATTCACCCTTTCGGAGCCCGCAGAAGAGCGCAAGCGCGTACACATTCCGGAAAGGCTCGTTATCAATGGCAGCCATGAAAGCGGGGATCTCCGCGTCGGTGAGAGGTGAAACTTCATGCTGCTTGACCTTGGGAAGCTCCACGTTCAAGCTCCGGGGATTGGAGCCGATCACTCCATGCTTGAGCGCGTCGTTCAGCGCCTTGGAGATCACAGCGTCAATATTCTTGATCGTCTTCCCGCTCAGGCCCTTATCAGCCAGGGCATTATAGAAGCGCTGCAGATCTGAGTTGCGGAGCTTCTGCAGCTTGATATTGCCGATCTCCGGCCCGATATGCTTTTCTATGATCGTTTTATAGCTGTTTGCGGTGTACTGCTTCACTTTTCGCTTTTCGTACACGTCGAACCACTCATTCAGCCATTGCAGCACGGTGAGCTTGTTCACTTCCGCAAGGTGCCGCGCTCCACGGCTATGGAGATCTCTTTCATTTTTGCAAGCAGCTCCGTCTTTGTATGGGCCGTGACGGTTCGGCGCTTCTGATTGCCGTTTGCGTCCGTTCCAACGGTAACACGACCTTCCCAATACTTGTAAACGGATCCGTCCGACCGTTCCCGTGTGCGCTGAGTGACCGCACCCGCTCCGTTATCACGCTTTGCCATGGGCCGCCCCTTCCTCCGTTCTCTTGTAGCGCTGCAGCTCTGAAAGCTCTTGAACGCGCTTGACGGCTTCAAGCTGTCCGGATTCGTTGAGCTTGGAAAAAGAATCCATGAGTTTGTAGAAATGCGGTCCATACTGATTGAGATTGGAGGCGTGAACGTCTGCCATGCCCTCCGGCGCTTGATCGTCAAAGCCAATAATAGCGTATGGGCTTATACCCAGTGCCGCGGCGATCCTTGTTATTGTGCTGTATTTCGGTACTCTTGTTCCGCGCTCATATTCACAAATAAGCGTTTCAGCCGTATTCATCCGCGCCGCAAGCTCTTTTTGTGTGAGACCGAGCTTTTTACGTGCTTCTTTAATGCGTTCACCCGTTGTCATTATTTCACCTCCATTTACAATATTACCATATTCAGAATAGCAAATCAATAGAAAAAGCGAACTTTTAGCGAATTTTCTTGTTGACTTCTTAACATGCAGAAGTTATAATATAACTATGGTTCTGAATATGCAGAAGAAAGGAGTATTTGAAAATGCGTATTGACCGAGTGAAACTTATAGCTGAAATGGCAAGGAAGGAAATAAGCATTGATGATCTTGCAGCGCGTTCCGGTGTTTCCCGGTCTTCCATAACCGCGCTCAGGGGCGGAAAGAGCTGCAGGGAAAGCACCATTGCCCGCATAGCTGAGGCCCTGAACGTCAGGCCGGAAGATCTGAAAGGAGAATCGATCTATGGAACGAACCGATGAAAGATCTCTTGCGCTGACCGTCACGGACGCGGCGCGGCTGCTCCGGCTCTCAAGGCCGACGGTGTACAAGCTTATGAAGGAGGATCCCACGTTTCCCGTTTTCAAGATCGGGACGCGCTCCCTCATATCCCGCCGCGGCCTTGAAAGGTGGATCGACGAACAGACCTTAGGAGGCGCGGCAGTATGAACGATATCGAGATCGAGCGCACGAATGAGAACGAAAGCAAGCAGAGATCACCCGTGAAAGCGATCCGCGCCTATTGTTTATGGTGCTGCTGCGAAAGCTCCAACGAGGTGAAGCTTTGCCCGAAGACCGATTGCCCGCTTCATAGTTACCGGTTCGGAAAGAAAAAGGGATTTGTGCATAAGCTCACACCTATTAAGGCGATCCGCGCCCGCTGCGTCGATTGCGTCGGCGGATGTACTCAAGACGCGAACCGCTGTAAATGCTCTGAATGCGCTCTACACGCTTATAGAACGGGCCACAGGCCGCGGAAGGGTATTTCCCCGTCTGAAACGTGCGAACCCGTCAACCCCATAGCTACAGCGGCATTTTCGGAGAATAAAACGAATGTGGAAGGAGGCGCGGACGATGGCGAATGAAAATGAGCATTACAACGAAGATGGCGATTTTATTTTAGGCGGAATTAAGCTTTATCCAAACAATGTTCAGGATTGGGCCGATTTGCTTGAGGATGCTGATTTGGGGCGATTGGTAAAGGTTCTTTTCTTTCAAGAGCTGAGACGTACAGGCGCGTATGATGATACGAACGATAGCAAACTATTCAGGGCGGCCCTTGGTAGCATTCGCCGCAATATTCTTACACCCGCCCGAATTGCAGCAGAAAGGAAATACCTTGGCAATGTTCAAGGTGCCAACACAACGAACACTCAAAGACGCACCAACAGCCACGAAGCAGCTCAGACGGCGGAAAATGAACCGGCCAAAGATGTTGCGAATACCTTTAAGCCTCCGAGCAAAACGGCTTTCAAGGACATTGCTTTTGAGGTTGTGGAGAATCTTATTAATCAGGGGCGACGAAGGGATAAAATAACGGCATCAGACGCAAACAAAGAATATGATTATCTAAAGGAAACCGATTGGAAAATCCGGGGAGTGCGTCCGATACGATCCACGGCAGAGCTTAAAAGCTTGCTCTGCTGCCTGTATGATCATAAGCTTATCGAAAGATTAGATAAAGCAGGCGCTCCAAATCCCGTTGTTCTTTGTGCCGAATTGCTATGCAATGATGAACTGCAGAAAGGCGGCACTCAAGGTATGAGCGGTGTTCGCGCCTTTGCAGAATGCTATAATACGCTGAGCGGCAAATGGATTATTGCCGAAAACGAATATAACGAATGGCGGGCGGCATGGGAAGCCTTTATTGAAGAACGCTTAACCGCGCTTAACCGCGCTTAACCGCGCTCTATGATAAGATAAGAGCATTACAGAGTTGAATTGAGTTGAATTGAATTTAACTGAATAGACCATGAGATGAGTCTATTCAGAGATTAAATTGAATTCATGTTCCAAGAAGAACGGACGGACAGCAGGGCGGCTTGGCTATCGCCGCCCCTGCCGCCGTCTTCTTGTCCATGAGGGGCGGGACGGTAGAAGCTCAGACCATTGACTATGGAGCGCTCCACGATAAAGAGCGGCGCGGCTCCGGAGATCTCCGGAAAGGATCCCAAGCGCACCACGAAAAGAGGCGCGGCACGGGCGGCAAGGCTGCAGCACTCCCCCCCACCTCAAAAAAGCGGGATCCTTTTTTATGAACCGCGTTTAAGTCCCTTTTCGAACCGCCCGGGGCATATATAAACCCCCACCACCCGAAAACAAACGTTTTTTACTGACTTCAACCGAAAACAAGAGGATTTATGCAAAAGAACGGAGGTTCAGGGGAATGATAACGAAAGAAGACTTGAAAGCCTATATAAGCGATAAGAGGAACGCCGATGATCTGAAAGGCCGGATAGAAGAGATCGAGGCGAGGTTGTATGATCCGCGCCGCGCCGTGCTCTCCGGTATGCCGATGGCGCGTTCATCGGGAAGCTGCAGCGCTCTTGAAATGGCTGTAGAGGAATATTCAGAGGCATTGGACGCGCTCCGGCTGCACTACATAGAGCAGCGCACCATAATAACAAATCGGCTCTTGAGGATCGAGCGGGAGCTTTCCCGGCTGCCGTCGAAGTATCAGCAGATCATAAGGCTGCATTACATTGACGGCCTCACATTGGATGATACGGCGGATGAATGCTTTATCAGCCGGCGGCATTTAACCAACATGCATAACAAAGCCTTGAAGCTCCTGAGCTGCACCGCGGCAGAGGCATAAGAAAAGGGCGGCACCCGCTGACAAAAAGCACCACCCGAAAACAAACGGGATCGAACGCGCAAACGATAGATCCATCTATCATTATACACGAAAAGGGCGATAAAGTCAAATTGCCGACCGCTTAAATTTTCATCCCATCGGGGAACAGGAACGAACACGGGATAAAGGACGCTCCAAGCGCCGCGGCGATCTTCTCAAGCTCTTCCTCCGTGAAAGTATCGCGTTTGAGTTTTTGATTGAAGTTTGAAGCCGTCATACCGATTTTCTCAGCAAGCTTTGCCTGACTTAATCCGCTGTATGCTGCAGCGGCTTTTATTTTCTGTTCTTTGCCCATACAAATTACCTCCATACTTTTCTACGATAACATTATAGCACTATACGCCCACATTGACAAGCAAATAATCAATACTATTAAGCGAATAATAAAATATATTTCCCAAATCCTTAATTATTCCCTTGACAGTATTAAGCAAATGCTGTATAATAAAGACACTCCAAGAGGGACGGGAAACGCATTCTCAAGTATGGATGGCCGACCGGCACCGAACGAACTCACGCCCCGCCCCTCCGGAGCTGACAAAAACAGAAGGAGATCAAACACAATGAGCGCAAACGAATTGACCGCAAAGGTAAGGGAACTCAAGGAACTAAAGGCCATGGCCGACGAGCTGAGCGCGGAGATCACCGCCATTGAGGACGCAATCAAGGCGACTATGACCGAGCGCGGCGTTGACGAGCTGACCGTTGACGTTTACAAGATCAGGTGGAGCGCCGTAAAGAGCACCCGCTTTGACAGCACGGGCTTCAAAAAGGCCATGCCGGAGCTGTACGACCGTTTCACCAAGACGACCGAATCCCGCCGCTTTACGATTGCGTAAGGCCGCGCCTCCCGGGGCGGTACAAGCTGCCGCCCCTGCACCATCAGAAAGGAGCTTTGAATATGGAGATCAAAAACACCCCTGCCGAGAATGACCGCGCCGCTCTGCTCGATATTGGAGCGGCTGTTATCACGGAGCTGTATTGCAGCGATATGCAAAAGCAAATGCAGATCATCAACGAAGCCATTGAAGACGCAAAACAGGCCGGGCCGGACGCGCCAAGGACCGAACTTGAAAAGATGTGTTTTCTTGTCTACTTTGCCTTTATGAAGGGAGCGCGGGCGGCGCTGCATTCCGAAATTGACGATACCGAATTGATAACGGCCCTTGAAGACAAGGTAAGCGAAACGGAGAGAGAGCTTGACCGCTGAAAGGCGTTGCCTACATGGTGAGAGCAGTACGCCTATTAGTACGCCTATTATTCAAAAGTACGCCATTTACAGCCATTTACACCTTAACGCCAAAAAGTCAGTAAAATCAAGGCTTTTTGGCAACAAAAAGAAACTATTTTAACGGCTTTGATAGAATTCAAATCCCTGCTTCTCCGCCAAACAATAGAGGCCATCCATTGGATGGCCTCAGACCACGGACAAAGCCCGCGATTTTGCGGGCTTTGTTGCATATATCAGTTGTTGAAAGACGGTCAAGAGCTTTTCAAAGATAGGAGCCCCCAGCCTGTGGAGGACAGTCGCTATCTTCTTCATGTTTTGTACTGCAGCGGTAAGCAGGCATTGCTCTTCGACTTTGGCAAGCCCGCGCATACGGCAATATCTCTGACCGTGGAGCTCTTTGGACTCCGCAAAGCTTCGCTCGATGGTCTCTTTTCGGCGTTTGTAGATCTTTCTTCCGATATCTGAATGTGTAAACTCATACGCTTCATCCTTGAAGTCCTCCCATACGTGTCGTCTCAGGCTCTTGGTTTGCTGCTTTGCTGTAAGGCATTCTTCCCGTCTCGGGCAATTTGAGCATTTACCGCTTTTGCACTTGTATTCCCTGTAGCCGTTTCGGTTGGTCGTTACGTATTGGAGAAAGCTTCCTTCGGGACAGATGTATACGTCCCAATCCTTCACATATCGGAATTTGTATTTCCCATACTTACCCTTCTGCTGGCAGCCTCGTCTTTTGCCCATCGCGGCGTCTATTCCCATATCGTGAAGTTGTTTGCATATCGGAGAGGTATTGTACCCTGCATCCAATCCCACAGCAAAAGTACGGAAGTTGAATTTCTCTATTTGGTATTCTAATCTTTCAATATAGGGCTTTACGTCATTTGCGTTCCCGGGCGTTACATACGTATCTGTGATTATGTTGTAATTAGAATCAACCGTTCTGTGGTCAAGATAGAAGAAGCCCAACGGTTTCCCATCCCTGTGCATGTATCCGCTTTCCGGATCGGTCGTCGACTGCTTTATCTGCTTCGTTTCTCCCGTGCTCCCTCCGCCTTTATCATCGTCGAAGTAATCCTCGTCGTCATCGTCATCGGGCTTTACGGGCGTCTCTTCTTCAAATTCCAACGGCTTCTTTCCATGAGCGGCCCTGTCCTCGTTTATCGCTTTATTCAGATCTTTTATATAGTCCTGTGATTCCTTCTCCACTTCCGCTTCCGTGTACTTGTTCTTATTCGCGCTTGCTTTAAGATGCGTGCTGTCGGTGTAAAGTATCTTCCCATCGACTAACCCGTGCTTTATCGCCTGCCTCAATATCTCATCGAATATCCTCCTTGGTATATCCGTCCCATTGAAGCGCCTTATCCTGTTCTGCCAGATCACGCTTGCATCGGGTATCTTATCCGTTATCCCGTATCCGAGAAACCACCGATACGCCATGTTGACCTTTACTTCCTCTACGAGCCTTGTCTCGCTCCTGATACCGTAAAGATACCCGATGAACAGCATCTTGAACATTATCACCGGCTCTATCGCAGGCCTTCCGTTATCCAAGCAGTAATACGGCCTGCAGATATCGTTGATGAATGAGAAGTCTATGTACTTGTCTATCTTCCTCAGCAGATGATCCGCGGGAACGAGATCCTCTATGTTCACAAGCTCCAGCCTGCCTTGATTCGTATCCTTTTCTCTCAGCATTTTTCCTTTATTCCCTTAACTTTTTTCTGCTTCTAATTATACCACATCACGACCCTTTTTTCCAGCTCTTTACACAAAAAATGACCGCTGACAGAGGTTTGTCAGCGGTCTGAGGCATT